>JBBIHW010000216.1:0-5889 GCA_037446795.1 Acidobacteriota bacterium | reverse complement strand
GTACTGACAGCCCTGTTCGGAGTTGTGGATCACCCCATCGGGGCGCCTCCGCCACAGGGCCATGTTCAGGGCCTCGAGCACGAGCTCCGTCCTCAGGTGAGTGGCCATGCACCAGCCGACCACCCTGCGGCTCCAGGCATCGAGCACGACGGCCAGGTAGAGGAATCCGGCCCAGGTCGGGATGTACGTGACGTCGGCTACCCACAGGCGGTCCGGTCCTGCGGCCGACAACTCCCGCTGGACGAGATCCGGTGCGGGACGGGCCTCGCGATCCCGGACGGTGGTCGTGCGCCCCTTGCGCCGGCTTACGCCTTCCAAGCCGGCCGCACGCATCAGACGAGCGACCCGCTTGGGGCTGACACGGACCCCCTCGGCGGCCAGTTCGGCATGCACCCGGGGCGAGCCGTAGGTCCCGCGGGAGCGCTCGTGGATCTCGCGGATCCGCCGGAGGAGATCGGCGTCCTGCCTCGCCCGAGCGGAGATCGGACGCACCCGCCACGCGTAGTACCCGCTGGAGGAGACGTCCAGCACACGGCACATCGTGGCGACGGGATGCATGGCCTGGTTGTCCTTCACGAACTCGAAGGCTCCGGTGGGATCGAGCCGGTCTCCCGAGCAAACCAGGCCGCGGCTTGTTTCAAGATCTCCCGCTCCTGCCGGAGCGTCTTGATCTCACGCCGCAGCCGGCGGAGCTCCTCCCGTTCGTCCGTGGTCAGGCCGTCCTCGCGACGGCCCTCGTCCAGGTCGGCCTGCTTGACCCAGTTGCGGATCGCCTGCGCCGACGGCTCGAACTTCCGGGCCAGCTCCCCGGCGGTTCGGCCGGCGCGCACCAACTCGACCATGCGCTTTCGAAACTCCGGGGGATACGGTAAGTGTGTCTTCGGCATCGTGGACTCCTACCCTCTACAGGGCTAGTGTCCACCAAAACGGGGGAACCCGAGGGCGCAGCTTGCCAAGGTGCGGGACGAACACACCGCCAGCGGCGCACACCGCTCGCGCCGAACAGGTTTTCCAGCTTGGGTTCCCGGCGACGTCATGAAGCAGGCCTCAGCCCTCTCGGTCTCGGAGGCAGAGCACATCCTGTCTCAGTGGCCGGTGCTCGGCGCTGGGAGAGCACCTCGAAGGGGAGGGAGCCGTCGAACCACGCGATGAACCGACGGCCCTTCGCGGCACGGCGCTTGCCGACATCGTCGAGCGCCGCGCGCTCGTCCCGCGGGTCGTTGCGAGCGTTCGGCGGCAGCCGTCGAGAATAGGAGATGACGGTTGGACACGCGAAAATCAGTGGCAACCCACCGCTTTCTGGATGCGCTGACCTATGCGGTACAGCTTCACGGGGCTGATATGCGAAAGGGCACCACGATCCCTTGCGTAGCGCCCCTGCTAAGCGTTTGCTCCCTCGTCCTTGCCGACGGCGGGTCCGAGCAAGAAGCCGTAGCTGCCTTGCTCCACGATGCCCTTGAAGATCATCCCGAAGAGACGAGTCGGGAGGTTCTTTCTCAGCGGTTCGGGAACGACGCGCTGGCCATCGTGGAGGCTTGTACGGATACACCAGCGGACTACAGGGGAGGCCCTAAGCCGCCGTGGCGAGACAGGAAGACCGCCTATCTCGAACACGTACGCCTGGCTAGCCGGAGCGCCATACGCGTTGCATTGGCTGACAAGTTGGACAATGCTCGATCGATGCTCGCGGACTACCGGCAGATCGGCGACAAGTTGTGGTCACGGTTCAACGCGGGGAAGGAAGATCAACTGTGGTTCTACGGTTCATTGGTCAAAGCGTTGCGCGCGGCAGGCGCAGAAGGATTCCTCATTGAGGAACTTGAGGACGCAGTCGTGCAACTCGGGAGAGGGCGACCTGACTCCGCCGAACAACGACACCAGGCCGCCGCCGATGCTGATGCTGAGCGTTGGCTGGCGCGGATGACCTGGCGGAGCCTGATGAATCTCACCGACTCCCGCCGTAGGGCCGTCGAGCACGCCGGCCATCAACCTCCAGCTGAGCGCGGGCGGCTCGAGGCACACGAGGTGACGCTCTCCCCGACGAACCCTTCCTACGCGCCGATCGTGCTGTCTGGGGACGATGCCGCGTCGGTTCGGATCGTGGCCGAGTTCCTGACGGTGCCCCGGGAGTCGTACTCGGAGATCACCTGCCGCCACGGCCGCCCGGTGGCTGCGTACCTGGAGCTGCCGCGCACTCCGCCCGATCGGAGATGCCAGACGGCCAAGGCGCCTGGCGGCTCGGTCACAGACTTCGCGCGCAGCGGCAGGCCCACCGGCATCGAGATGACCGCGCCCGGGAAGGCAACCACCGCCGGGATCAACCGCGTGCTCGAGGAGCTCGGGTTTTCTCCCGTCAAGCAATCGGACCTGGCACCCCTCCGGGCGGCGTGGGGAGGCGCTCTGGCCGCTCCGGGAGGTTCCTCGTCCGGGGAGCCCGGCGACGGTTCGGAGGCAGCCTCGAGCGGGCGATGCACGCCTCGCAGTTCTCTTCCAAGCCCCCCTGGGGGGCCGCCCTCGCCCGCCCTGCCCGCCCTCGCGCGGGTTGACCCTCCCTCGATGCCTCCGCTAGAGTTACACGACATCGCCCGTTCGGGCCGGCGTAGCTCAGTGGCAGAGCGAGGGTCTCATAATCCCTAGGTCACTGGTTCGAATCCAGTCGCCGGTACCAGCACGCCGCTCAAGTCCGACCCCCCCGGGGCCGATACGTATGGCCACGCCCGGGGGCACTCGAGCCGGCGGCCTGCCTGCTCGGGCCGACCCGCGCCCGGGGCGGGAAAAACGCGCGTGCAGGCCACCGTCCTCCTCGTCGGCCCGGACTTGGAGCCGCTCCGCCAGGTGGAGTACGCGCTCCGGCGGGAGTCGGGGATCCACCTCTTGCGGACGACCTCGCCCGACGAGGCGCTCGCAGTCCTGTCCGGGCAGGAGGTGGACGCCGTCGTGGCGACCGGCGACCTCGACGAGCCGGACGGCGCGGGCTTCATCGAAGAGGTCGGCAGGCGCTTCCCGCGAGTCGCCCGCCTGGCCATCGCGGACGGCGAGGACGGCGAAGCCGCCGAGCGCCGCCCGCAGGCCGCGATGTCGGTGGGGAGGCTCGAGAGGCCCTGGACGGAGGCCCGCGTCCGCGCGGCGGTCAAGGCCACGCTGCGCGAGCGCGCCATCGAGCGCGAGATCGGCCCGCTCCGAGCGAGTCGTGCGGTTTCGGAGGCCCAGCTCGAGCGCGCGCGGCGCGTCGCGTTGCAGCTCGAGCGGCCGAAGCCGATCGGCGAGATCCTGGTGGAGCTGGGGCAGCTCGCGCGGGCCGAGTACGAGCGGTTCCTGGCCGAGTGGCGGCGGCAGGCACCGATCGCCGAGATCCTGCTCGAGCAGGGCGCCCTCGCCGAACGCGCTCTGAGGACGTACCGGGAGGCGAAGCAGCGGGAGCCGGACCGGTCCGACCGGGCGATCCTGGTGGACGGCGGTCTCGTGACCGAGGAACAGTACTTGAAGGCCCTGTGCCTCAAGCACGACATCCCCTACATCGAACCGGAAGTGGCCCTGGTGGATCCCTCGCTGCTGGCGCGCGCCTCGATCCCCTATCTCCTGCGGCACAAGGTGCTGCCGCTGCGGATGGAAAACGGTGTGCTGACGGCGGCGGTCGCGGATCCGACCGACACCGGGTTTCTCGGCGACCTGGAGCGCGTGTTCGGTGCCAAGGTCTCGCCCTGCTGCGCCTGCTCGGACCGAATCGTCGAGGCGCTGCACACGCTCGAGCGCCTGCGCAGCGGCGGCGGAAGCGCCGCCGCGACCTCGCTCCAGTACCACGAGATCCAGGGCGCCCCGCTCGAGGACGACGCCGGCGAGGGGGCGATCCAGATCGTGGACTACCTCCTGCTGCGCTCGATCGAGCTCGGTGCCAGCGACCTCCACATCGAGCCGCTGCGCAACAAGGTCCGCGTGCGGGCCCGGGTGGACGGGATGCTGCGACCGCTGACGGACCTTCCCGCGGATTTCGCGCCGCGCGTGGCCTCGCGGGTGAAGATCCTCTCCGGAGCCGACATCGCGGAGAGGCGCCTCCACCAGGACGGCAGGATCTTCGTCCGGGCCGGCGGCCGCGACATGGACATCCGGGTGTCCACCTACGCGTCCATGTTCGGCGAGACGCTGGTGCTGCGCCTGCTCGACCGCAAGCGCGGCCTGCTCCCGCTCGAGGAGCTGTGCTTTCACCCGAGGGCGCTCGTCGCGCTGCGCGAGGTGGTGCTGCGGGCGTCCTCGGGGATGATCCTCGTCACGGGTCCCACCGGCTGCGGGAAGACGACCACGCTCTACTCGTTCGTGGACCACCTGAACGATCCGTCGCTGAAGGTGATCAGCTGCGAGGACCCCGTCGAGTACGTCCTCGACGGCGTCGTGCAGTGCTCGGTCAACGAGAAGACGGGTCCGACCTTCGCCGACTCGCTCCGGGCCATCGTCCGGCAGGATCCGGACGTGATCGTCGTGGGCGAGATCCGGGACCGCGAAACCGCCGCCCTGGCGGTCGAGGCGGCGTTGACCGGCCACAAGGTGCTGTCCACCCTCCACACCGAGGACTCCGTCGGGGCCGCGGTGCGCCTGCTCGACATGGGGATCGAGCCCTACCTGGTTTCCTCGACGCTCGGCGCGGTCGTCGCCCAGCGGCTCGTCCGCGAGGTCTGTCTCGACTGCCGGAGATCGGCCGACCCCTCCCGCGAGGATCTCAAGTTCCTCGGCCTCGAGCGATCGGGCCTCGCCGGGTGCGATTTGGTCCAGGGCGCGGGCTGTCCACGCTGCGGCGGGGCGGGCTTTCGCGGCCGGCTGGGGATCCACGAGGTGCTCGTGCCCGATGACGACTTCCGGGACGCGATCCTCAGGCGCGCTCCGTCGAGGGAGCTGCGGGCGCTGGCACGCCGGACGCACGCCTTCCTCAGCCTGCAGGAGGACGGCGTGCTCAAGGCGATCGCCGGACGGACCACCCTCGGCGAGATCGTCGCCAACGCTCCGCGGGACGGGTCGCCCCGTCCCCTCGCCCAGCTCAAGGAGGCCGCATGGACCGCGCGATTCTGAGCCTGGGCGGCACGACCGGGCAGGAGCGGCCCATCGCCGACCGGCTGTCGGAGGCGCTCGGCAGCGGGAAGGTGACGCTGCCGCCGCTACCGGAGCTGGCGACCCGTCTGCGGGACATGATCGCGGACGAGGGCGCGGGAGCTGCGGAGGTCGCCCGCCTCGTCGGCCGCGACGCCGCGGTCGCGGCCTCGCTGTTGCGCGCCGCCAATTCGGCGGCCTTCGGCGGGCTGCGCAAGATCTCGGAGCTCGACCAGGCGGTCGCCCGGCTCGGTCTGAAGCAGGTCTGCTCCATCGTCACCGTGCTGCTCCACAAGGGGATGTTCACCTCGTCGCGACCGGAGCGGGGCGGCCTCCTCCGTGCCCTCTGGGAGCACGCGGTCGCGACCTCGATGGGCGCGCGGATGATCGCCTCGAAGGACGGGGCCGACCCCGAGATCGCCTCCCTCGCCGGCCTGTTGCATGACGCCGGAAAGCTCGTCGTCTTGCGCGGCGTGGACTACCTGGAGAGCTCGGGACAGATCCCGGCGGTCACCCCGGCGGTCCTCGCCGAGCTGACGGACGCCCTGCACGCCACGCTCGGCTATCGTCTCCTCAAGGAATGGAAGATCCCCGAACCGGTCTGCCAGGTCGCGCTCCATCACCACGACGCCGATCTCACCGCGGCCGACGGCCTGCTGCTGCGCGTCATGGCGGCCGACGCGGTGTCGCGCAAGCTGGGCGCGCACCCGGCTCCGGAGCCCGACCTCCGCCTGAGCGAGGTCCCCGCGGTGGAGCGGCTCGGTCTCGCCGATCTCGAGCTGGCCACCCTGCTCGTGGATCTCGAGGACGCCA
>JBBIHW010000215.1:0-5910 GCA_037446795.1 Acidobacteriota bacterium | reverse complement strand
CTCGAGCGCTTCGCCGCCCATACGGCCCTGCGCGAGCCCTTCCGGGCCGAAGCGCCCTGCGCATCGGGCTGCCTGGCGTCGCCCCAGGCCTACCGCGACCCGGACTCGCCCGAGGTGCGGCGCTTCGTCGAGTCCCGGCGCGAGCGCGTCGGGTTCCACGCGTGGTTGCAGTGGCTCGCCGAGGAGCAGCTGGCGGCGTGCGAGGCGCGCGTGCGCGCGCCCGGGACGGCCGTCGGGACGTGCCTGGACCTGGCGGTGTCCGTGGACCGTGCGGGCGCGGATGCCTGGGCGTGGCAGCACCTGTACGCTCTCGAGGCGAGCATCGGGGCTCCACCGGACGACTTCAACTTCCGTGGGCAGGACTGGGGACTTCCTCCGCCGATCCCCGAGCGCCTCGCCGAGACCGCGTACGCCCCGTTCGTCGCCACCCTGCGCGCCAACATGCGCCGAGCGGCGGCGTTGCGCATTGACCACGTCATGGGGCTCATGCGCCTGTTCTGGATCCCGCCCGGTGGCGATCCTCTCGACGGCTGCTACGTCCATTACCCGCTGGAGGACCTGCTGGGGATCGTCGCGCTCGAGAGCCACCGCAACCGCTGCATGGTGGTGGGCGAGGACCTGGGAACGGTACCCGACGAGGTTCGGGCGGCGCTCGAGCCCAGGGGCGTGCTCTCGTACCGGCTCCTCCTCTTCGAGCGGGCAGGCGACCGCGGCTTCAAGAGCCCGGCGGACTATCCGGTGCAGGCCGTGGTCGCAGCGAGCACGCACGACCTGCCCACGCTGAGAGGCTTCTGGCTCGGGCGCGATCTCGAGCTGCGGGCGAGCCTCGGGCTGTTCCCGAGCGAGGAGGAGCGGGCTCGGCAGGTCGGCAACCGCGCCGAGGACCGGGCGCGACTCCTGCAGGCGCTCGAACGGGAGGGGTTGCTGCCTGCCGGGGTCAGCACGGACCCCCGCTCGACCCCGGAGATGACGCCCGAGCTCGGGGCTGCCATCCATGCCTACCTCGCCCGCACGCCCTCCAAGGTGATGATGGTGCAGATGGAGGACGTGCTCGGCCAGCTCGAGCAGGCGAACCTCCCGGGCACGACCGACGAGGTCCCGAACTGGCGGCGGCGGCTCCCGCTCGACCTGGAGCAGTGGAGCGCGAACCCGCGCTTCAACGCGGTCGTGAAGGGGATCGCCCTCGGTCGAAGGAGCGACGTTCACCGCGGCGAGTAGGTGGCGGCGACGGGCCGGCTCGATGCCACGCCGGTCCGCGTCCCGGGCCGTACTGTCATGGGCCACCTGGGCTCTCCTCCGGGGGCGAAGCCGCGCTCACAGGCGAACTCGCCTCCTGCGAACGCACCCGGCACGAGGCTCGAGCTCCTGCGCTGCCTGATGGCGGCAGCGGGCGAGAAGTAAGGAAACGACTCCGACGCCCATTCCTCCGCTTCTCGGAGCTACGGGGCTCGAAGCGCTGCTCTTGGCGAACGTCTTGCCGGCCCGCGAGGGTCCGTCGCGTTCCTTGCGGAGCGCCTGCGGGCGGGCACCCCTCAGGCCGGCCTCACGGGAAGATCCCGCGCTCGAGGTAGACGGCCTCCAGGCTGCGGAGAGCCACCATGTAGGCGGCCGTCCGCCAGTCCACGGAGTGTTCGGCGGCCGTGTCCCGCACCTTCTCGTACGCGTGGACCATCTTTCTGCGGAGCTTGCCGTCCACCTCCTCGAGGTCCCAGAACTCGCTGCGCTTGTTCTGGAGCCACTCGAAGTAGCTGACCACGACGCCCCCCGCGTTGCAGAGAATGTCCGGGATCACGTGGATGCCGCGCTCCCGGAGGACCTGGTCTCCGTCCGGGGCGGTGGGGCCGTTGGCGCCCTCGGCGACGAGCCGGACGTCGAGCGCCTCCGCGACCTCGGCGGTGATCTGGTTCTCGAGGGCGGCGGGGACGAAGATGTCCGCGTGCGTCCTCAGAAACGCCTCGTGGTCGGTCAGCCTGGCGTTGTAATAGCCGTAGACGCCGCCGTGAAGGGTCACGTATCGGGCCAGATCGTCGGGGTTTATCCCGGCGGGGTTCGCGATCGCCCCGGTTGCGTCCTCGACGGCGACGAGCTTCGCCCCGTGCCGCTTCAGGAGCCGCGCGGTCCAGGAGCCCACGTTCCCGAATCCCTGGACGATGTAGGTCGCTCCCTCGAGCCGGAAGCCGTGGTCCTTCGCCCACTCCTCGATGCAGTAGACGATCCCCTGTCCCGTCGCCTTGTCGCGGCCCCGGCTTCCACCGGACTCGATGGGCTTCCCGGTGACCACGTGGGTGCACCGGTGCCGCTCGTGCGCCGGCATCATCTGCACGTAGGTGTCGAGGATCCAGGCCATGATCTGCGGGTTCGTGTTCACGTCGGGGGCCGGGATGTCGTACTCGGGGCCGATGTTGTCGCCGAGCGCGAACGTGAACCGGCGCGTGATGCGCTCGAGCTCGATTCGGGTGTAGCGCGTGGGTTCGATCTGGATCCCCCCCTTCGCCCCGCCGAAAGGGATGCCGGCGATGGCGGTTTTCCACGTCATCCACGCGGCGAGCGCGCGGATCTCCTCGATGTCCACCGAAGGGTGGAAGCGCAGGCCGCCCTTGAAGGGGCCGAGCGCGTTGTTGTGCTGGACCCGGTAGCCTGTGAACATATCGAGCCTGCCGTCGTCCATCCTGACCGGGAAGTGGACGACGATCTCGTTCGTGGTCGCGGCGAGGATCTTCCGGACGTCCCGGTCGAGTCCCATCAGGTCCGCGGCCCTGTCGAACTGGTGCAGGACGTTGTCGTAGAGCGAGCCCTTGCCTCGGACGGCGGCTCGCTCGGCCGGAGCCGGTCGCGCGGGCGCGTCGGTTCCGGCCGGGATCGGGTCTTCGCCGACGACAGGTGTGGTCCGCATGCCCGTTCCTCCTCATTCGAACTCGTCGCAGTGCCAGACGCCGAACTCGGGCTTGGGGTACGTGCAGTCGTGCCTTCGCTCGCAAGTCGCGCAGAGCCCCCTGAGCGCCGGAGGCGCCGCCGGGCGCGTTCCCGGTGAGGCTGGGGGGTGGGCTTCCCGCGCGGCCCGAATCGTCAGCGGCGGCAGGACGAGGCCGCTGAACTCCTCGCACTCCAGGACGGGCCGCTCGGGGTCTCGCGGGAACGTGCAGTGCGAAGCCCTGTCGCACGTGGCGCAGAGCCCGCGCGGTGCGAGGGGAGCGCGCTCCGCGCCGGTCTCCGCGAGGAAACAAGTCTCTCCGGTGCTCCCGGGGTTCTTCGCTCGGAGGGCAGTCTTCGACATCGCTCGGTCCTCCCTGTTCCTCGGGACCCGGCCGCGATCGCCATCCCGCCGCCGCGGGGCCGCGCGCTGGCGGGGCCGAACCGTGGGAGGGCAACGGAGGTGCCACGGGGCGACCGAGATCGCCGGCCCGCAACCGCGCCGCGCGCCCACGCCTGCGCCGGCGGCAACGCGTTGAGCTGGCTGTTTTTGGTCGCTGCGGCCGCGGTCGGTCCGGAAGCGCCGCCTCGTGCGGGGCGCGCCCCTGCCCGCCCGATCGAGCGGGGAGGACCGAGCCGGCGGGGCCGATCTCCCCGCTCCGCCCTACGCGCTTCCGCTCGCGGGACGGTCCTTCAGCTTCTCTCGGAGAGTCTTGCGGTCAATGCCCAGGATCTCGGCCGCGCGCGTCTTGTTTCCGCCCACCGCCGCGAGGACGTCGCGAACGTGCTCCGCCTCGACCTCCGCGAGGGTCCGGAAGGTCCCCGCTCCCCTCGGGGCGGAGTAGCGCATGTGGGCCGGCAGGTCGGGCACCCCGACCTCCTCGCTCTCGTTCATGACGACGAGCCGGAGGAGGAGGTTCTCCAGCTCGCGCACGTTGCCGGGCCAGTGGTAGCTGCGGAGCACTTGGAGGGCCTCGTCGGTGAACCGCGGAGCGGGCCGGTTCGCCTCCCGGGCGAACTTCGTAGCGAAGTGGCGCGCGAGCAGCAGCACGTCGTCTCCCCGCTCCCTGAGGGGCGGGAGCTCGATGGCGATGACGTTGAGACGGAAGAAGAGATCCTCCCGGAACGATCCCTTGCCGACGAGGCTCGACAAGTCCTTGTTCGTCGCGGCCAGGATGCGGACGTCCACCTTGCGCGGGCGGGTCGCCCCGACCATCACGACCTCCTTGTCTTGCAGCACCCGCAGGAGCCGGACCTGCATCGAGGGGCTGAGCTCGCTCACCTCGTCCAGGAAGATCGTGCCGCCGTCGGCCGTCAGGAAAAACCCCGCCCGCGCCTCGGTCGCGCCGGTGAACGCGCCCCGCGTGTGGCCGAACAGCTCGCTCTCGATCAGCCCCTCCGGGATGCCCCCGCAGTTGACCGGGACGAACGGGGCCGCGGCCCTCGGGCTCCCGTAGTGGATCGCCCGCGCCACCAGCTCCTTTCCCGTGCCGCTCTCGCCCGTGATGAGCACCGTGGCCCTCGCCGAGGCGGCCTTCATGATCGCGCGGTAGACCCCCTGCATCGCCTCGGACTCGCCGACGAGGCCGTGGGGCGCTGGGGGCGGCACGGCATCCGTGCTGACGGCGCGGCGCGCGTGGAGCTTGTCGAGCGCACGCCGGACCGCCCCGAACAGCTCCTCGTCGGTGAACGGCTTGGCGAGGTATTCCTCGGCGCCCGTCTTCACCGCCTCCACGGCGCCCGCGACCGTCGCGTACCCGGTCATCATCATGACCTCGGTGTCCTTGAGGTTCTCGCGGACGTGGCGGACCAGGTCGAGCCCGCCGACCCGCGGCATCTTCAGGTCGGTCACGACAAGGTCCACGGGCACCTCGTCCAGGATCGCGATGGCCTGGGGGACGCTCGACGCCAGCAGGACGTCGTAGCCCTGTGACGCCAAGCTCCGCTCGAGCACCTCCAGCGTCTCGGGGGCGTCGTCCACGACCAAGACTCGCTCTTTCCGCCGCGCGGATTCCACGTCACGACCCCGGAGAGGCGGGCGGGGGGCTCAGCGGGAGACGGACCTCGAACCGGCTGCCCCGGCCCAGCTCGCTCTCGACCTGGATGGTCCCGCCGTGGGAGGCGACGATGCCGTGGACGACCGCGAGCCCCAGGCCCGTCCCCTCGCCCACGTCCTTGGTGGTGAAGAACGGCGTGAAGATGCGCTGCCGGACCTCCTGGCTCATGCCGGTGCCCGTGTCCTCCACGACGAGCGCCACGTGGGTCGGGTCGGAGGCGGTGCGCACGGTGAGCCGGCCGCCGGCGGGCATCGCCTGGACGGCGTTGACCACCAGGTTGACCAGGATCTGGTGGATCTGGGACGGGTCCGCGGTCAGCTCCGGGAGGTCCGGCGACAGCTCGCGCATGAGCTCGATCCCCGCCTTCGCGCACCGCGACTCGAGCACGTAGAGGCCCTCCCGGACCACCTGGTTCAGGTCCACACGGGTCTTTCGCGGGGGCGTCTGGCGGGAGAACAGCATGAGCTTCCGGACGACCTCCCTGGCGTGGAGCGTGGCGCGCACGATCCGGTCCAGATCCCGGGCCGCCTGCTCCGGAAGGCCGGGGATCTTGGCGGCGAGCTGCGCGAAGCCCAGGACGTTCCCGAGCGGCTCGTTCAGCTCGTGGGCGACTCCTGCCGCGAGCTGGCCGATCGTGGCCAGCCGGTCCGCGTGCCGGAGCTGCTCCCGGAGCTTTCTCTGCTCGTCCTCCGTCCGCCGGCGCTCGAGCACGAGCGCCACCTCCCGCGCCACGGCGTCAATCAGCGAGCGCTCTTCTCGCAGGAAGGGTCCCTCGTCGGCACTGGCCCTCTCCTCGAGATAACCGACCTCGACGTACCCCCGGGGCTCGTCGCCGGCGACGATCTCGGCGCGCTGGCGGTGGGCGGTCTCCCGGAACCCCGCCGTCGTGAAGGACCTCCCGTCCACGACGATCCGTGCCGTGGCGATCTCGGGGTACTGCCAG
>JBBIHW010000214.1:0-5919 GCA_037446795.1 Acidobacteriota bacterium | reverse complement strand
GCTCCACGATGGACCGGATCGTCTTCCCTCCCGGGCCGATGACGTCGCGGATCTTGTCCTTCGAGATGGTGATGGTGACGATGCGCGGCGCGTAGGGGGAGATGGAGCTGCGCGGTGCCGCGAGCGCCCTGTCCATGACGTCGAGGATCTCGAGCCGCGCCCGGCGCGCCTGCTCGAGCGCCTGCGCCAGCACCGTCCGGGGCACGCCGTGGGTCTTGATGTCCATCTGGAAGCCTGTGACCCCGCGCCGGGTGCCCGCGACCTTGAAGTCCATGTCCCCGTGATGGTCCTCGGCCCCGGCGATGTCGGTGAGGACGGCGAAGGCGCCGTCGCCCTGGACGAGACCCATGGCGATCCCGGCCACGGCCGCCTTCATCGGGACGCCCGCGTCCATGAGGGCGAGCGAGCCGCCGCAGATGGTCGCCATCGAGGAGGAGCCGTTCGACTCGAGGATGTCGGACACGATCCGGATCGTGTAGGGCCAGTCCGCCTCGGCCGGCGTGAGCGGAAGCAGGGAGCGCTCGGCGAGGGCGCCGTGGCCGATCTCGCGCCGACCCGGTCCCCTCAGGAAGCGGACCTCGCCCACCGAGAACGGAGGGAAGTTGTAGTGAAGCATGAACCGCTTGAACGACTCGCCCACCACCCAGTAGAGCCCCTGCGCGTCGGCCGCGGTCCCGAGGGTCGCGGTGACGAGCGCCTGGGTCTCGCCCCGGGTGAACAGGGCCGAGCCGTGCGTGCGCGGGAGCACGCCGACCTCGCAGCGGATCGGGCGAATCTCGTCGAACCGGCGCCCGTCGAGCCTCACGCCGCGCTCGAGGACCGACTCCCGCAGGATGAGCTCCTGCATCTCGTGCCAGAAGTGCTTGGCGAACGCCAGGCTCTCGGCGTCGTCGGGAGGCAGCTGCGCGAGCATCTCCTGCTCGAGGGCGTCCACGCGGGCGTAGCTGTCGAGCTTGCCCCGGATGCGCATGGCCTCGGACAGCGGCTCGCGCCAGCGCTCGAGCAAACGGTCTCGCAGCCCCTCGGGCGCCGGCCGCGCGCCGAGGGGCCGCTTGGGCCGGCCGATCTCCGCGGTGAGCTCCCGCTGGACGCGCAGGATGGACCGGATCGCGTCGTGGGCCCGGTAGATCGCTTCCAGCAGGTGCTCCTCGGAGACCTCGTTGCCGCCGCCCTCGACCATCACCACGGCGTCCTCGGAGCCCGCGACGACCAGGTCGAGCCGGCTCGTCTCGAGCTGCGAGAAGGTCGGGTTGACCAGGAAGCCTCCTTCCGGCGTGAGCCCCATGCGCACCGCGGCGATCGGAACCGGGAAGGGGATGTCCGAGATGCCCAGGGCGCAGGACGCCCCGGTGATCGCCAGCACGTCCGAGTCGTTCTCCTGGTCCGAGGACAGCAGCAGCCCGATGATCTGGGTCTCGTAAACCCATCCGGCGGGGAACAGCGGCCTGAGCGGCCGGTCGATCATTCGCGAGGTGAGGATCTCCTTCTCGTTCGGCCTCCCCTCCCGGCGGAAGAACCCGCCCGGGATCTTGCCGGCCGCGTACGTGTTCTCGCGGTAGTCCACGGTGAGGGGCAGGAAGTCCACGCCCTCGCGGGGCGTCTTGGCGGCGCAGGCGGTCACGAGAACCACCGTGTCGCCGTGGCGGACGAGGACGGCCCCGTCGGCTTGCTTGGCCACCTTGCCCGCCTCGATGACGAGCGGCCTCCCGCCCACCTCGATCTCGCGTCGAATCGTCGTGCTCATGTTCGGGTCTCCAGGTCCTGGTTCACCGGGGGAGAGTGGGGCGAGCCGGCGGAGAGGCGTCCCGGGCCACCTCTCGCGGGGACAGGGGCTTCGTTCCGGAAGGCTTCGCGCCGGTCCGGTGCGGGCCGCGCCTCGGCGGGCGATGGGCTACTTTCGGATGCCGAGCTGGCCGATGATCCGCTGGTACCGTTCAAGATCCTTTCGCTTCAGGTAGTCGAGCAACCGGCGGCGCTTGCCGACCATCTTCATGAGGCCGAGCCGCGAGTGATGGTCCTTCTTGTGGACCTTGAAGTGCTCGGTAAGCTGCTCGATGCGTCGGGTGAGCAACGCGACCTGGACCTCGGGGGAGCCGGTGTCGGACCCGTGCGTCCTGTAGTTCTCGATCAGCTCCGCCTTGCTCTCCCGGGTCAGCGCCACTTCGGCCCCTCCTCCGGCGCCGCCGCAACCACAGTCGGTCGGCCCAGATCGAGCTCTCCTGCGCGGGCAACCCCGCGGCGGGCCGCAAGGTAGCACACGGCCCGAGGAGGCCACAAGCGCCGCGGCGTTCCCTCCGCGACCGTCAGCGCGCCCGGTGCCCCGAGGACGGCCTCGCTGCGAGCACGACCCTGGGCCGGATGCGCCCGGAGTCCCCGTCTGCGATCCCGAGCAGCTCCGCATCCGGCGACAGAACGGCGATCGGGCCCGCTGGCACGGCCTCCGTGGCGGGCTCGATTTCCTGTCCCGACAGGAACCGTCTCTCGTCCGCCGGCTTCGAGAGCTGCACGCGAGGGCAGGCGAGGGGCATCCTCTCGAGCGGCACCACCGCCGCCTCGATGACCTCGAGCCCGGGCGGCGCACCCGGCGTCCAGGCGATGGCCTCGGCAAGATCGAGGGGGCCGATGGACGTGCGGCGCAGGCCCGCGAGGATCGCCCCGCAGCCCAGCATGTCTCCCAGGTCGCGGGCGAGGGCTCGAAGGTAGGTCCCCGCGGAGACCTCGGCGGTGAAGGCCCACTCCGCGGCCTCGTCCCCGGGCTCGAGGTCGAACCGGAAGACCTCGACGGGGACCCGCCTCGGCGAGAACGGCCTTCCGCGCCGCGCGAGCTCGTAGGCGCGAACTCCGCCCACCGACTTCGCCGACACGGCGGGAGGTGCCTGGAGCAGAGGCCCGCGCAGGCGCGCCGCCGCGGCGAGGACCTCGTCGGGTCCCGGCAGCCCTCCCTCGTGTCGAGCGGTGACCTCTCCCGCAGCGTCGTCGGTCGTCGTCCGGATCCCGAGTCGGATCTTCCCTTCGTAGCGCTTCGGCGCGTGCGGGAGGAACCGGACGAGGCGGGTCGCGCGGCCGAGGAGGACCGGAAGCAGCCCCGAGGCCGCCGGGTCGAGCGTCCCCGCGTGGCCGACGCGGCGTGTCCTCGTCGCCCGTCGGACGCTGGCGACGATGTCGTGGCTCGTCGGGCCGACCGGCTTGTCGAGCAGCAGCAGGCCTTCGAGCGCCTTCATTCGCCGTCGGCGCCGCCGTGCTTCCGGCGGATCTCCTCGATCAGCTCGCTCACGCGCTCGCCGCGCTCGAGCGCCGCGTCCTCGAGGAACCGGATGTCCGGCGTGTGGCGGAGGCCGGCCTCTCGCGCCAGCGCGCGCCTCAGGAAGGGGGCGGCGTGGTTGAGGGCGGAGATCGCCTCCTGCCTTCCGCTCGTCTGCCCCGCCACGGACACGTAGGCGCGGGCGTGCTTGAGGTCCGGCGAGACGCGCACCTCGGTCAGGGTGACGAACTGGATCCGGGGATCCCGGACCTCCTCCTGCAGCAGGCGGGCGAGGATGTGCCGGATCAGCTCGGCCACCCGCTCGGGCCGGCGCGCGGTCACGGCCAGTCCCGCTCCCATCCGGCGGCGCCGCCGTCGGAGCCCTCGATGAAGTCGTTGCCGGTTTCGATGAGCTCGCCCGGGATCTGCCGCTCGGCGTCGCGACGCACGGTCTCGAACAGCTGCTCGAGGACGTCCCGGCTCGACGCGACCGACACGACCGCGAGGCTCGTCCTCTGCCACAGCCCGGCGTGCTCGGCCAGCTCGGCCACCGCGACGTTGTGCCGGGCCCGGAGCCGAGCCTTGAGGCTCCGAACGACCTGGCGCTTGTCCTTGAGGGAGCGCGCTCCCGGGAGGTGGATCTCGAAGGTGAGGATCCCGATGGTCATGGACGTCCCGGTTCGCCGTCCGCCTGCCGTCACCCCGGGGGGCGCCGGGCACCGGGTACCCTGCACCCGGTTCCGGCCTTCGCCGCAACGACGGAGGGCCCCCTCCCCTCGGATTCCGGCCTTCGCCGCAGCGACGCCGTTACAACGTTTCGACCGCGACCTTCTCGACGACGAAGAACTCGATGACGTCGCCTTCCTTGAGGTCGTTGAAGTTGGCGACCGCCATCCCGCACTCGAACCCTTCCCGCACCTCGGAGACGTCGTCCTTGAAGCGCTTGAGGGAGGCGAGCTTCCCCTTGTAGATCACCACGTTGTCCCGCAGCACGCGCAGCTCGGCTCCCCGCGAGACCTTCCCCTCGGTGACGAGACAGCCGGCCACGGTGCCGACCTTCGGCACGCGGAAGAGCTTGCGGACCTCGGCCTGTCCCAGGACGGTCTCCTTGAAGGTGGGCTCGAGCAGGCCGACCATCGCCTGCCGGATGTCGGTGACCACGTCGTAGATGACCGAGTACGTGCGGATCTCGACCTCCTCCTGCCGGGCGAGGTCGGCCGCGGCGCGGTCGGGCCGCACGTTGAACCCCACGATGATCGCGTTGGAGGCCGAGGCGAGCAGCACGTCCGCCTGCGTGATCCCTCCGGTCGAGCCGCGCAACACGTGCACGCGCACGCGGTCCGAGGGCAGCTCGCCGAGGGACTTCTGGAGAGCCTCGAGCGAGCCCTGCACGTCGGCCTTGAGCAGGATCGGCAGCTCCTTCGCCTCCCCCTCGGCGATCTCCCGGGACAGGCTTTCGAGCGTGCGGCGCGAGGAGCGGGCGAGGGCCGCCTGCCGGATCTTCTCCTGCCGGAGCTGGGCGATCTGGCGCGCGCGGGCCTCGTCGGCGACGGCCTGGAAGGAGTCGCCGGGTGTCGGCTCGCTCGTGAACCCCATGACCTCCACCGGGGTCGCTGGGCCGGCCTCCTCCGCGCGGCGCCCCTGATGGTCCACCATCGCCCGGACCTTGCCGAAGGCCGTGCCGGCGATGAAGGGCTCGCCGACCCGGAGCGTCCCCTCCTGGACGAGCACCGTGGCCACGATGCCCCGCGCGCGATCCACGCGGGCCTCGAGGACCACGCCCGAGGCGAGCTTGTCCGGGCTCGCCTTGAGCTCCTGGATGTCGGCCACGAGCAGGATCATCTCGAGCAACTCCTCGATGCCGAGCTTCTTCTTGGCCGAGATCTCGCAGCAGACGGTCTGCCCGCCGTACTCCTCGACCAGCAGGCCCGCGTCGGCGAGCTGCTGCTTGACGCGGTCGGGCCGCGATTCGGGCTTGTCAATCTTGTTGATGGCCACGACGATCGGGACCCCGGCCGCGCGGGCGTGGTCGATCGCCTCGAGGGTCTGCGGCTTCACGCCGTCGTCGGCGGCCACGACCAGCACCACGATGTCGGTGACCCTCGCTCCTCGCGCCCGCATGAGGGTGAAGGCCTCGTGCCCGGGCGTGTCGAGAAACGTGATCCTGCGCCCCCGCTCCTCGACCTGGTAGGCGCCGATGTGCTGGGTGATCCCGCCGTGCTCGGTGTCCACGACGTTGGTGGCCCGGATGGCGTCGAGCAGCGAGGTCTTGCCGTGGTCCACGTGGCCCATGACGGTGACGACCGGAGGCCGGGCGCTCCGGCGGCGCGCGGCGGCCTCGGCCGCCGCACCCGACGCGGCCGGTTCGGCCGCAGCGGCCATCTCCTCGAACCGCACGACGGACACCTCGCGGCATCCGAACTCCTTGGCCACTTCGATGGCGACCTGGGGGTCGAGGGGCTGGTTGATGGTGGCCAGGATCCCGCGGGAGATGAGTTTCGCGATGACGTCCTTCGATTTGCGATTGAGCTTTTCCGAGAGCTCCTTGACGGTGACCGCCTCGGACAGGGTGACGAGCTCGGGCACCGGAGGCAGGTCGGCCTTGGGCTTCGGGGCGAGGGTCGGGGGCAGCTCGGCGGCCTTCGCCTTGCGGCGGGCCTGACGCGCGAACTCCTCGG
>JBBIHW010000213.1:0-5924 GCA_037446795.1 Acidobacteriota bacterium | reverse complement strand
CTGGCCATGGCTCTGCCCTCAGCCCCAGAGCGTGGTTCCGCACCGCTTCGCGACCCTGACGAGCGTGCCGTCCTCGAGCCGCCGCATTCCGACCCGGGTCGGCCGGTCCGTCTGCGGATCCACCAGTTGCACGTTGGACGCGTGGATCGGGCCCTCCTTCTCGAGGATCCCCCCCTTGACGTTGCGCTGCGGGTTGGGCCTCGTGTGCCGCTTCTGGATGTTGATCCCCTCCACCAGAACCAGCGACCGGGACGGCATGACGCGGAGGACGCGACCGCGCTTGCCACGGTCCTTCCCGGAAATCACCTGCACGATGTCGTTCTTGCGAATCCGCGACCTCGGCATGCCGCGCCCTTTCTCCCGCCCCTCACAACACTTCGGGAGCGAGCGAGACGATCTTCATGAACTTCTTGTCCCGCAGCTCCCGCGCCACCGGGCCGAACACCCGGGTTCCGATCGGTTCCCGCTGGTCGTTGATGAGCACCGCCGCGTTCTCGTCGAACCGAATGTAGGAGCCGTCCTTCCTGCGGAACGGGTTCACCTGGCGGACGATGACGGCCTTGACGACCTGGCCCTTCTTGACGGCTCCGTCCGCGGAGGCCTCCTTCACGTTCGCCGTGATCACGTCGCCGATCTCCGCGTACTTCCCCTGGGACCCGCCGATCAGGCCGATGCACGAGATCTTCTTCGCGCCGGAGTTGTCCGCCACGTTGAGGATCGTTCGCATCTGGATCATGCCCGCTGCCTCCGCGACGCGGGCGCCCCGCTCGGCGCGGAAGACTCCGAGACCTCCGGCGCGCGTCCCGCCGCACGCCGGACGACGCGGCGCACGCGCCATCTTTTCCGGGCCGACAGCGGCCGAGACTCCACGATTTCCACCACGTCCCCGATCCGGCACTCGTTGCCCTCGTCGTGAGCCATGAACTTGGACGAACGCCGGACGTAGCGCTTGTAGCGCGGGTGGAGGACCAGCCGGTCCACGCGCACCACCACCGACTTGTCCATCCGGTCCGACACCACCACGCCCGTCTTCGCCGCGCGTCGCCTCGCGTTCGTCCCGCTCATGTTCCGCTCCCCGACCCGCTGGCGCGCGCCGCTCCGAGCTCCCGCTCCCGTTGCACCGTGAGCAGACGAGCGAGGTCTCGCCTGGCCTTGACGACCCGCGTCGTGTCCTGCAGCTGCCCCATGGACTGCTGCAGCTGGAGCTTCCAGATCTCCTCCCGCAGGTCCCGCTCTTCCTTGGCCAGCTCCTCCGGGCTCATGTTCCGGAGCTGCTGCAACCTGGCCTTGACCTTGGACATCGGCCGCCCCCGGCACCCTTCTCAGATCGTCTGCCGCGCCACGAACCGGGTCCGGACCGGCAGCTTGTGCCCCGCCAGCCGCATCGCCTCCCGCGCGACGCGCTCCTCGACACCCTCGATCTCCAGCACGACCCGTCCCGGCTTCACCACCGCCACCCACGCCTCCGGAGCTCCCTTCCCCTTTCCCATCCGGGTCTCCGCGGGCTTCTTGGTGATGGGCTTGTCCGGGAAGATCCGGACCCAGATCTTTCCGCCGCGCTTGACGAAGCGGGTGACCGCGACGCGGCTCGCCTCGATCTGGCGAGCCGTGATCCAGCCCGCCTCGAGCACCTTGAGGCCGTACTCGCCAAAGGCCACCGTCGCGCCCCGCGTCGCCTTCCCGCGGCGCCGGCCCCGCTGCTGTTTGCGGTACTTGACCTTGCTCGGCATCAACATCGCCCGGTCTCCCGCACCCGGCTACCGCCGAGCGTCCTCGGCGAGCCGGATCCCCCGCGACTCGCCCCGGTAGATCCAGACCTTCACCCCGATGACCCCGTACGTGGTCCGCGCCTCGGCCATCCCGTAGTCCACCTCGGAGCGCAGCGTGTGCAGGGGAAGCCGACCCTCAAGGTACCACTCGGCGCGGGCGATCTCCGCCCCCGCGAGGCGCCCGGCCACCCGCACCTTGATCCCCTTCGCGCCGAACCGCATCGCGGACTCCACGGCCTTCCGCATGGCCCGCCGGAAGGCGACCCGCTTCTCGAGCTGCATGCTCACGGACTCGGCCACGAGCTGGGCGTCGATCTCGGGCTTGTCGATCTCCAGGATGTTGTTGTATACGTCCCGGACCGTCCGCTTCCGGATGTCCTCATTGAGCCGGTCCACCTCCGCCCCCTTGCTCCCGATGATGATCCCCGGCCGCGACGTGAGGATGTTCACCTTGAGCTTGTTGGCCGCTCGCTCGATCTCGATGGCCGACACCCCTGCGTGGCCGAGGCGCTGCTTGAGCCCCTCCCGCAACCTCAGGTCCTCGTGCAGGAGCTCTGCGTACTTCTTCTCGGCGTACCAGCGCGAGCGCCAGGTCTTGTTGAAGCCGATCCGGAAGCCGTACGGATGCACCTTCTGGCCCACGCCGCTACCTCCGCGCCGCCGCCGGAGCCCCCCGCTCCGGCGCGAAGTCCATTTCGATCCGGACGTGGCATGTCCGCCTGAGAATGCGAAAAACGCGGCCCATGCTGTTGGCCCGGGCCCGCTTGAGCGGCGGTCCCTCGTCCACCGTCGCGCGCGCGACCACCAGGCGGTCCACGTTCACCTTCGCGTCCTTCTGCTGGGCGTTCGCCACCGCCGACTCCACCAGCTTCGTCAGGTCGCGCGCGACCCGCTTGCGGGAGGAGCGCAGCACCGCCAGGGCGTCCCCCGCGGTCCTCCCGCGGATCTGGTCCACGACCAGCCGCGTCTTCTGCGCCGACACGCCCAGGTATCGGAGCCTCGCGGTCGCGATCATTTCGCCCCTCCCCGCCTCACTTCAGCGCCACCGTCTTGTCGCCCTTGGTCCCGTGCCCGCGGAACGTGCGCGTGGGAGCGAACTCCCCGAGCTTGTGGCCGACCATGTTCTCCGTGATGTACACCGGGATGAACTTCTTGCCGTTGTGCACCGCCAGGGTGTGCCCCACCATCTCGGGGATGATCGTCGAGCGTCGCGACCAGGTGCGGATCGGCTTCTTCTCGAACCTCCGATTGAGATCCTCCACCTTCTTGCGGAGGTGCCCGTCCACGAACGGTCCCTTCTTGAGCGAGCGCGCCATGACCTTCCCTCGGTCTACTTCCGCCGCGACACGATGAGCCGGTCCGTCCGCGGGTTGTTTCGCGTCTTCTTCCCCTTCGTGGGCACGCCCCAGGGGGTGCAGGAAGGCCGCCCGCCGGACGTCTTCCCTTCCCCGCCGCCGTGCGGGTGGTCCACCGGGTTCATGGCCACGCCCCGCACGACGGGCCGGCGGCCGAGCCAGCGGCGCCGGCCCGCCTTGCCCACGCTCTGGTTCTCGTTCTCCAGGTTGCTCAGCTGGCCGATCGTCGCGTAGCAGTCCGCGTGGATCTTTCGCGTCTCGCCCGACGGCAGGCGGACGAGGGCGTAGTCGCCCTCCCGCGCCATCAGCTGCGCTGCCGTCCCCGCGGCGCGCACCAGCTGGCCCCCTCGGCCCGGCTTCAGCTCCAGGTTGTGCACGAGGGTGCCGGGCGGGATGTTCCGCAGGGGAAGCGCGTTGCCGGCCACGATGTCCGCCTGCGGCCCCGCGATCACGGTGCGACCCACCGCGAGGCCGTCCGGAGCCAGCATGTAGCGACGCTCCCCGTCCGCGTAGCAGACGCGAGCGATGTACGCGGTGCGATTCGGATCGTACTCGATGGTCTCGACCGTGGCGGCCACGCCCGGCTTGTCGTGCCGCAGGAAGTCCACGATCCGGTAGCGGCGCTTGTGACCGCCGCCGCGGTGCCACACGGTGATCTCGCCGTGCGCGTTGCGCCCGCCGCTGCGGGTCTTCTTTCCGAGCAGCGGCTTGTGGGGCTCGTTCCGGCTCGAGGGCCGGACCACGAGGGTGGCGAACCGCCGGCCGGGACTCGTGGGCTTGTACGTCTTGATGGCCATCGCCGCCTCGACTAGCTCGCCTCGAAGAACTCGATCGGCTTCGAGCCGGGCGCGAGCCTCACCCAGGCTCTCTTCCACTCCGGCCTCCTGCCTTGGTACCGGCCCAGGCGCGTCGGCTTGCCCTGGACGCGCGCCGTACGGACCTCCGCGACGCGCACCCCGTAGAGCCGCTCCACCGCCTGCGCGATCTCCACCTTGTTGGCGCGCACGTCGGCCTCGAAGCAGTAGATCCCGTTGGCCTCCCGCAGGCGGGTCGTCTTCTCGGTCAGCAGCGGCCGGCGAATCGTCCGGTAAACGTGTTTCATCGGACGAGGACCTCCGCGAGCTTCCGCAGCGCCGGCTCCGAGAAGATCAGGGTGTCGTGGTCGAGCAGGTCCACCACGCTCAGGCCGAGGGCCCGCACGACCTTCAGGCGAGGGTTGTTGCGGGCGGCGAGCTCCAGGTTGCGACCGGGCTCGTCCGGAACGAGCAGCGCCTTGCCGGCCACACCCAGCTTGCCCGACAGCGCCGTTTCCAGGTCCCTCGTGCGGGGCGTGGCTGGCTCGAGCGACTCCAGGCAGATCACCTTCCCCTCGCGCAGCTTCTCGGCCAGGACGGATTTGATCGCGTTGCGACGCATCTTCTTGGGAAACCCCCAGGCGTAGTCGCGGGGCTGCGGGCCGAACACCGTGCCGCCATGGCGCCACAGGGGCGAGCGGTTGTCCCCCATGCGGGCGCGGCCCGTGTGCTTCTGCCGCCACAGCTTCCGGGTGCCTCCGGACACCTCCGAACGGTTCTTGGTCTTGTGGGTTCCGGCGCGCGCGGCCGCCCGGTACGCGCAGACGGCCTCGTAGACGAGATGCTCCTTGAGAGGGTAGGCGGCAAGCGCGTCGGGCAGCTGCACGGATCCCACCGCCTTCCGCTCCCAGTCGAGCACGGGGAGTTCCGCCATTCAGCGCCTCCTCAGGCCGAGGCCTTCGCGGCCGCGGACCTGGACCTGCGGATCAGGACGATCGAGCCCACCGCTCCGGGGATCGCGCCGCGAACCACGAGCAGGTTGCGCTGCGCGTCCACGCGCACCACGCGGAGGTTCTTGACCGTGACCCGCCGGCTTCCCATGTGCCCCGCGGCGCGCATTCCGGGGAACACCCTCGACGGGAACGACGACGCGCCGATCGAGCCGGGCGCGCGGTGGAACATCGAGCCGTGGGTGGCGGCCCCGCCCCGGAAGTGGTGCCGGCGCACGGGGCCCTGGAACCCCTTCCCCTTGGAAATCCCGGTCACGTCCACGTGGCTCGCTCCCTCGAAGACGTCCACGAGGACGCGATCGCCGGGTTTCGGATCCGCGCCGGGCACGATGGAAAACTCGCGGAGAACGCGCGTGGGAGGCACCCCGGCCCGCTCGTGGTGCCCCTTGAGCGGTCGGTTCGCCCGGCGCGCGGCCCGCGCGTCCACCAGGCCGAGCTGCACGGCCTCGTAGCCGTCCCGGTCCGCGGACCTCCGCTGCACCACGACACAGGGGCCCGCCTCGACGATCGTGACGGGGATCACGGTGCCATCCTCGAGGAACACCTGGGACATCCCCAGCTTCCTCCCGATCATCCCCTCGACCATCCCGCCACCTCTCCGCTCCGCGAGCGCGAACCGCCGGCGCTAGCGCAGCACCCCGCCGCCACCGTGGGGCGACGCACCGAAGGCCTTGATCTCCACGTCCACGCCCGCCGGCAGATCGAGCTTCATGAGGGCCTCCAGCGTCTCCGGCGTCGGCTGGAGGATGTCCAGCAGCCGCTTGTGGGTCCGGATCTCGAACTGTTCCCTCGACTTCTTGTCCACATGGGGCGACCGGAGCACGGTCCACCGGCTCCGCTTCGTCGGCAGCGGGATCGGACCCGCCACGCGGGCTCCGGTCCGCTTCGCCGTGTCCACGATGTCGCTCGCGGACTGGTCCAGGATCCGGTGGTCGTAGGCCTTCAGCCGAATGCGGATCTTGTCGTTCACCATCCCCGTTCCGCCCTCCGGCCCGC
>JBBIHW010000212.1:3163-5943 GCA_037446795.1 Acidobacteriota bacterium | reverse complement strand
CCGAGCCGGATCGGCCCGGACCGCTCGCCAGCGCCCTCGGGCGGCTCGCGGTGCGGGTGCGCCCCGTGCTGCGAGCCGGACGCGTGCGGGTCGCGGAGCTGGCGGCGCTCGAGCCGGGCGCAGTGCTCCGACTCGAGCCCTCCGATGACGCGCTGTTCGACCTCCGGGTCGAAGGCCGGACGGTATTCGCGGGCCGGATCCGCCGCGGCGAGGAGGGACCGGCCTTCGCGGTGTCGCGCCGCTTCGAGCGGCCCCGTGCGGCCGCGAGGAGGAAGGAAGGATGAGCGACCGCGTGCCTCCCAGGAGCTTCCTCGATCTCGCCGTGCCCGTGGAGGTCTGGCTCGCGCAGGAGGAGATCCCGCTCGGGAGGCTTCTCGATCTGCAGCCGGGCGGCCTTCTGCCGCTGCACTGCAGCCCCGAAGGGACCGTGGACCTCGTGGTGAACGGCGAGCCCGTCGCCTCGGGCGAGCTGGTGATCGTGGACGGGAAGTTCGGGATACGGATCACGACCACGACCACACAGAAGCTCGCAGCCCTCGACGGCGGGACCGCAGGAGGTGCACGATCGTGACGCATCCAGCATGGCTCGCTCTGTTCGGCCTCGTCCTCGTGAACGGGCTCGCCGCCGTCCTCTTGGCGGTCGCGGGCTCCCGCCGCCCGCCCCGCGCGGCGCCGAGAGGTGCAACGCCGGCCGGCGAGGACCGCGCGCCCCGCGGGAGCCGTGGCGAGGAGGACCTCCTCCTCCTCCGGGAACTCATCGAGGAGGTGGAGCGCAGGGAAGCGCGCGCGCGGCGCGAGAGTCCCGCCGAGGCCAGGCTGGCTTCGGAGATCGCGCGCTGGCGCCTGCGCACCTCGGGCGGCGGCGCGGTGCCGGGGGCGGCCGAGCCTTGCCGGCCCGCGCCGAGCCTCGGGAATCGGGTCGCGTGACCATGTGCGCCCCTGCGGCCGTCCGGCGCCTGGCACGGCCCTTGATCATCGGAACCGCCGTCCCGGGCGGGGAAGGAGGATCGGACGATGAACAGCCACCTCTACACTGCGGCCTCCGGCCTCCTCGCCGAGAAGCGGCGGCTCGAGCTGGTCTCGAACAATCTGGCGAACGCGCTCACCCCGGGCTACCGGGCGCAGCGCGCGTTCACGGCCGTGTTCGAGCGGGTCGGGCGCGGGGCGCCTCCCTTCGCTCGCGCGGCCAACGCGGCGGTGGCCGTTGCCGGCGCCTACGAGAAGCCGGGTCCGGGACCGCTCCGGGAAACGGGCCGGGCGCTCGACGTCGCGTTGCCGGAAGGCATCCTGCTCGTCGTGGAGACCGCGAAGGGAAAGAGATACACGCGGGCGGGCGCCCTCGGCGTGAACGCGGCGGGAGAGCTCGTGGACGGGGGAGGGCGCCGGGTCCTCGGGGCCGACGGGAAGCCCGTCTCCGGGCTCGGCTCGCAGGCGGCCATCGGTCCCGACGGCAGGCTCCTCGAGGGCGAGGCGGAACGGGGACGCCTCGCGCTCGTGCGCGCCGGGCGAGGGGCGGTCGTGCCCGAAGGTGGAAACCTTCTCCGCGCCGCGCGCGAGGAGGACATCGAGTCGGTCGCCGAGGCCGAGCTGAAGCCGGGCTGGCTCGAGGCCTCGGCGACCGATCCCCTCGGCGAGCTCGTGGAGCTGATCGAAGCCCAGCGGGCGTTCGAGACCTACCAGAAGCTCGTCTCCGTCGCCATGAACGACGTCGCTCGCAAGGCGGTCACCGAGATCGCCGGTTAGCCGGGAGGACCCCATGCAGAGAGCGCTGTGGAGTGCGGCCTCGGGGATGCAGGCCCAGCAGCTCCAGATCGACACCATCGCCAACAACCTGGCCAACGTGAACACGAACGGCTTCAAGCGGAGCCGGGCCGAATTCCAGGATCTCCTCTATCAGACGGTCGTCGCTCCGGGCGCGTCGTCCTCCTCGACGACGCGGCACCCCGCGGGCATTCAGCTCGGGCTCGGCGCCAAACCGGGCGCGGTGAAGAAGCTCTACAGCCAGGGGGACATGAAGAAGACCGACAACCCCCTCGACCTGGCCATCCAGGGCGCGGGTTTCCTGAAGGTGCTGCGGCCCGACGGAACCATCGCGTACACGCGCGACGGGGCGCTCACCGCGGACCGGGACGGCCAGCTCGTCACGGCGCAGGGCTATCCCCTCGACCCCCCGATCACGCTGCCCCCGGACACGCTCAGCGTGACCGTCGGCGCCGATGGCACGGTGAGCGTCACCCAGCCCGGCCAGTCCGCCGCCACGGAGATCGGTCAGATCGAGCTGGCGAGCTTCGTGAACCCGACGGGGCTGCTGAGCCTCGGTGGCAACCTGTTCTCCCCCACCGCCGCCTCCGGAGACGCCGTGGACGGCACACCGGGCCTCGACGGCCTCGGCACGCTGGCGCAGGGGTTCCTCGAGGTGTCCAACGTGAGCATCGTCAGCGAGCTCGTGGACATGATCGCCGCGCAGCGCGCGTACGAGCTGAACTCGAGGGCGATCCGCGCGGCGGACGAGATGATGCAGCAGGTGAACAACCTGGTCCGGTGACCCCCATGCCGCTCGCCTGGCTCGCCCTCGCCTCGCTGCTCGCCTCGCCCGCGGGCGCGGGGGGACGTCCGGCACCGGCCGACGCGCTCGCGCGACAGGTGGAGGAGGCCGCCGCGAACGTCGCCCGCTCGCGCGTCGCCCCGCCGGACCGGTTCGAGGTCGTGCGGGCGCGGATCGAGGGGACGCTGCCGCCGGTGGCGGGCCCGGTCCACCTGGTGCTGTCCGAGGCGCGAGG
>JBBIHW010000212.1:0-3152 GCA_037446795.1 Acidobacteriota bacterium | reverse complement strand
CCGAATCGCTCGGGTCTCGTCGAGGTGTCCTTCCGCCTCGAGGGGGAGGCAGGCGAGCTCGGCACGGCTCGCGTCGCGGTGCGGGGAACCGTTCGCGGGCCCGCCCTCCTCGCGCGCACCCCTCTGCCCCGCGGCTCCGCCATCGGATCCGCGAGCCTCGAGGTGGCCGACTGCGACCTGACGCGGCTCGGGGAGCCCCCCGTGAGAGAGGTCTCCGCGGCCGCGGGGCGCGCCCCCCGCCGGTCGCTCGGCTCGGGGCGGATCCTCACGCCGAGCCTGCTCGGAGGCCCTGTCCTCGTCAGGCGTGGCCAGCCCGTGGAACTCCGCGTGGAGCGGGAAGGGCTCACCGTGCGGGCGAGCGGCCGCGCGCGGCGCTCCGGCGTCGCAGGAGAGGCCGTCCTCGCCGAGAACGAGGCCAGCGGCGCCCTCGTTCTCGCCGAGGTGCAGGAGGACGGATCGCTCCGGGTACGCCTCCGCGCCGCGGGTCCGAGACTTCGGGGTCCTCGATGAGCGCCGCCCTCCTGCGCGCCGGCTGCTGCCTCCTGCTCGCGCTCGTCGCCGCGGGGGGGGGCTGCGGGGGGGTGTCGAGGCGGAGCCGCGGGCCGACGCTCGCGCAGGACGTCGAGCGGCTCGGCCGCGACCTTGACGTCCTGCCGCCGCTGCCGGTCCCGGCTTCCTCCTCGGGCTCCCTCTGGACCGACGCCGGCCCGGGCGCGGCCCTCGTGCGGGACACCCGGGCCTTCCGCCTCAACGACCTCCTCACGATCCGCGTGGTGGAGGCCGCCCTCGGCGCCCACGAGGCCAGTACCGATCTCGACCGGGCCTCCGAGGCCGACTTCGGAGCCCCGGTCGTCTTCGGCCTCGAAACACCGGGCCGCGGGCCCGGCCAGTTCAACCTGGCGCAGGTCCTCAGCGCCAGCTCCGAGTCGAAGTTCAAGGGGGACGGCAGGACCACGCGAAGCAGCCGGCTCGAGGCATTCATCACGGTGCGGGTTCTGAGGGTGCTCCCCAACGGCGACCTCGTCGTCGGGGGGCAGAAGACGGTCATGGTCAATCGCGACCGGCAGGTTCTCACCCTCGTCGGCTCGGTCCGTCCCGTGGACGTCAGCCCGAAGAACGAGGTCGCTTCCGACGCGGTGGGAGACCTGACGGTCCGCCTCTGGGGCCGCGGAGAGCTGGATGACGCCGTGCGCGAAGGCTGGTTCCTGCGCCTCATGCACAAGATCTGGCCGTTCTAGGAGGGTGAAGACGATGCGCCGCATCGGGCCCGTCGTCCTGGCCGCGACGCTCGCTCAGGCCGCCTGGGCGGCCCCGCCGGTGCGGGTCAAGGACCTGACCCGGGTCGAGGGGGTCCGCTCGAACCCGCTCATCGGCTACGGCCTCGTCGTCGGTCTCCAGGGAACGGGCGACGGCACCCAGGCTGCCTTCACCATCCAGAGCCTCGCGAACGCGCTTCGCAGGAGCGGGGTCTCGGTTCCCCAGGCGCAGATCCGCGTGCGCAACGTGGCGGCGGTCATGGTCACCGCCGAGCTGCCGCCGTTCGCACGGCCGGGCCAGACGGTGGACGTGCAGGTCTCCTCGGTGGGAGACGCGAAGAGCCTGCAGGGCGGAATCCTGCTGATGACGCCGCTGCTCGGGCCCGACGGGCTCGCCTACGCCGTGGCCCAGGGCGCTGTGTCCATCGGCGGGGCCTTCCTGGGCGGCTCCGGCGGGACGACCGTGCAGAAGAATCACCCGACGAGCGGGCGTATCCCCTCCGGAGCCGTCGTCGAGCGATCGGTTCCCCTCGCGCTCGATGGGCTGCCGGCGCTCCGGCTGCTGCTCCGCGAAGCGGACTTCGCGACGGCGGAGCGAGTGGCTCTGGCGATCAACGAGGCGCTCGGCCAACCCGTCGCCCGCGCCGAGGACCCCGTGAGCATTCGGCTCGAGCCCCCGGGCGAGCTCGCTGGCGACCCGGTCGCGCTTCTGTCGCGCGTGGGCGCCGTCGAGGTCCGACCCGATGCGGTCGCCCGGATCGTGATCAACGAGAGAACGGGGACCGTGGTCATGGGAACGGACGTGCGCGTCTCCCGCGTCGCCCTGGCCCACGGCAACCTGCAGATCGAGGTCCGCACCGGCTTCGGGGTGTCGCAACCGGCCCCGCTGTCGCAAGGCCGCACGGCGATCGTGCCGGAGCGGGAGGTCGCCGCCGCCGAGGAGCCGAGCCGCGTGCTCGCGCTCGAGGAAGGGGTGAGCGTCGGGCAGATCGTGGAGGCCCTCAACACGCTGGGCGTGTCGGCGCGGGACATGATCGCGATCCTGCAGGCCCTGCGCGCCGCCGGCGCGCTCCACGCGGAGGTGGTCGTCCTGTGAGCGCGGCACGGGTCGGAGCCGCCGCGCTCGCCCAGCCCGCCCCGACGGCGGAGGCGAGAAGGCTCCGCGAGGCGGCCGAGGCGTTCGAGGCCCTCGTCGTCGAGACCCTGCTCCGGACGATGCGCGAGGCCCAGCTCGAGGAGGGACTGTTCGGCCGCGGCCCCGGCGCCTCGATCTACGAAGGCATGTTCGACGCCCACGTGGCGGGCAGTCTCGCCCGCGGCTCCCCGTTCGGCGTGGCGCGGGCGCTCGAGGAAAGCTGGGCCCCGCACCTGGACCGGGTCCGCGCGGCGGATCGAGGGGCGGACCTCAAGTCCGGCGCGCCGGGGCCGATAGGAATGGACGGACAACGCGCGAGAGCGAAGCCTCCCGGCTCGCAAAGCGGCGAGGACGAGGACGATGCCCGTTGACCGAGTGAACGGCCCCCCGCCGACGGAGCCGGCGCGGCGCTCGGAGCAGGGCTCCAGGGGCCCGCGCTCCGCCGGCGCCTCGGGCCCGCAGACCGACCGGATCGAGGTGTCGGCGGACGCCCGACTCCTCGCCTCGCTCGTTCGCGCGGCGCTCGAGCTGCCCGCCGTGAGGGCGACCGAGGTGGAGCGGTTGCGCGACGCCGTCGCCGCGGGCGCCTACGAGGTGGATCCGCGCGCGCTCGCGCGGGCCATCCTCGAGTTCGAGGATGGGCTCGGCGACTGACGCCCGAGCGCGATCGCTCGCGCGCGCCCGGATCCTCGCAGAGCTCCGGGCCCGGCTGGTCGAGGCCCGCCGGCTCTCCGCCACCATGAGGGCCGCCTTGGCCCGCT
>JBBIHW010000211.1:0-5962 GCA_037446795.1 Acidobacteriota bacterium | reverse complement strand
CCGACGCGGAGCGGACGGCGCAGGAGGCGACCCGGCTCGCCCGGGCTCTCGGGCGAACCGACGTCGCGGCGGAGTTTCTCGCGCGAGCGGAGCGGTTCGCCCGCGGCCAGCCCTACCGCGAGCCCCCGGGGCGGTCGGCCCGCGACTGACCGATCGCGTCCGCGCTACGCCCAGCCGCGCAGCCGCACCGCCTCCGCCACCCGGTTCACTGCGACGAGGTAGGCGCCGAGGCGGTTGTGCACCTTGTGCCGGCTCGACATCTCGTGCACCGCGTGGAAGGCCGCGGTCATTTTCTGATCGAGCCGGCGGTAGACCTCCTCCGTCTCCCAGTAGTACTGGTAGGCGTTCTGCACCATCTCGAAGTAGGACACCGTGACGCCCCCGGCGTTGCACAGGAAGTCGGGGATCACGTAGACCCCCTTCTGGTGGAGGATCCGGTCGGCCTCGGGCGTGGTCGGCCCGTTGGCCAGCTCGGCCTGGATCCGGGCCTTCACCTTCCCCGCGTTCGCGCCCGTGATGACGTTCTCGAGGGCCGAGGGGAAGAGCACGGTGACGTCCAGCTCGAGCAGGGCCTCGTTGGTGATCGGCTTCGAGCCGGGGAAGCCGGCGACCGAGCCCGTCTCCTCCTTGTGCCGCTGCACGGCCGGCGCGTCGAGCCCTGCGGGCTGGAGGATCCCGCCGCGGGAGTCGGACACGGCGATCACCTTGAGGCCGAGCAGCTCCTGCGCCAGCGTGTGCGCGAACGAGCCGGCGTTGCCGTAGCCCTGGATCGCCGCGGTCGCCCCCTTCAGCTCGATGCCGAGTGTCTTCGCCGCCTCCCGCACGCAGAAGATCCCGCCGCGGGCCGTGGCGTCGCCGCGGCCGCGGCTGCCGCCGAGAGGAAGGGGCTTGCCGGTGATGACGCCGAACTCGTTCTGTCCCCGCAGCGCGCTGTACTCGTCCATCATCCACGCCATGATCTGCGGGGTCGTGTAGACGTCCGGGGCCGGCACGTCCTGGAAGGGGCCGAGCAGCCGCCCCACCTGTCGGACGTAGGCGCGGGAGAGCCTCTCGAGCTCCCCCGGCGTCATCTCCTTCGGGTTGCAGACCACGCCGCCCTTGGCGCCCCCGAGCGGGATGTCCACGACCGCCGTCTTCCAGGTCATCCAGGCCGCGAGCGCCCGCACGGTGTCCACGGTCTCGTCGGGGTGGAAACGGATGCCGCCCTTCGTGGGGCCGCGCGCATCGTTGTACTGCACGCGGAAGCCGTGGAAGACTCGCGTCGTGCCGTCGTCCATCCGGACGGGGAGCCGCACGTGCAGCTCCCGCACGGGCCAGCGCAGCAACTCGTGGATGGCGGGATCGAGGTTCAGGATCGCCGCGGCCTCGTCGAGCTGCTTCTGCGCGATCGCGAAGGGGTTCGTGCTCTCTGGCATGGTTCGCTCGCTCCTTTGCCGGGCGGCATCGCGGCACGCGCCCCTGATTGCCCAGGCCTTCTCGCCGTGCCCACCGTCCGGGGCGGGCCATGATTCTTCACGCGCCCGGTGCGGTCAAGCGCGACCGGATCCGAAATCGGCGTCGCCCGTCGTTCCCGCGAATCCGGCAGGCCGTCCGTCGTTCCGACCAAAGCCGGAATCGAGCCCCGTCCGCGACCTGAAGCCCGGCTTCCGCGGGGGTGACCGCGGCCCGCGCCCTCGCGCGGCTCGGTGGGGTGACGTCCTCGTAACCGGCGCCGGCGGCCCCCGCGCACCGCACCGCCTCCGGCCCCGACCTATATTCCGGTACGTGCCGGAAACGACGACCTCGATCGAGAAGGACCGGGGTCGGGCGGAAGCAGCGCCGTTGTCGCCCGTCCGCCTCGCGGCGCCCCCCGCGGAGAGGCTCGGCGAGCAACTCGGCCCCCTCCTCGACGGCTCGATCGTCGAGGGCGAGGGCACGGTGCTCGTGAGCGTGGACCCCTCGACGGGCTCCCCGCTCGCCAGGATCCGCGCTGCGGGCGCCGCGGGCGTCCACCGGGCCGTCGAGAGCGCCTCGGTCGCTTCCGCCCTCTGGCGCGGCTCGCCGTTCGAGGAGCGGGCGCGCAGGCTGCGCGCGCTCGCCTCGGCCGTCCGCGACCGCGCCGAGGAGATCGCGAGCCTCGTCGCCCACGAGGAGGGGAAGCCCCTGCTCGAGGCGCTCACGCTCGAGATCCTTCCGGCGCTCGATCACCTGAAGTTCCTCGCGCGCCACGCCGGCCAGCTCCACCTGCTCGAGCCCGTGGACTCGCGCGTCCCCCTCTACGCCCACAAGCAGGTGCACGACCTCTACGATCCCGTCGGCGTGGTCGCGATCCTCACCCCGTACCCGCTCCCGTTCGGCCTGCCCCTCGTGCAGGTGGCCGCGGCCGTCGCCATGGGCAACGCTGTCGTGCTCAAGCCATCCGAGCGCGCGTCGCTGTGCGGGCTTCGCGTCGGGGAGCTGTGCGCCGAGGCCGGCTTCCCGCCGGGACTCGTGAACGTGGTCCCCGGCAGGATCGAGGAGGCGCTCGAGCTCGTGGCGCACCCGGGCGTCCACAAGGTCTTCTTCACCGGGACGACCGACGCCGGCCGCCAGGTGATGGCCACCGCCGGCTGCGCGCCGAAGCCGGTCGTCCTCTCCATGGGCGGGAAACACCCTTCGATCGTCGCCGCGGACGCGGATCTCGAGATGGCCGCGCGAGGGATCGTGTGGGGGGCCCTCGCGAACGCCGGCCAGAACTGCGGCGGCATCGAGCGCGTCTACGTCGAAGAGCCCGTCGCTCACCGCTTCGTCGAGCTGGTGCTGCAGCAGGTGGACCGGGTCAGGGTGGGCCACCCGCTGGCCGAGGGGACGGACATGGGCCCGCTGGTGTGCGAGGCACGCCGCAAAGAGGTCCACAGGCAGGTGGCCGAGGCGGTCGAGGCTGGGGCCAAGCTGCTGCGCGGCGGGGAGCTGCCCCGGGGCTCCGGCTCCTACTACCCTCCGACCGTGCTCCTCGCCCCGCCCGCGGACTGCCGCCTCATGCGCGAGGAGACGCTCGGGCCCGTGGTCCCGATCGTCGTCGTCGAGAGCCTCGAGCGCGCGGTCCTGCTGGCCAACTCGAGCGAGTACGCCCTGACCGCGAGCGCCTGGACGCGCTCGCCCGAAACCGCCGAGAGGCTCGGGGCCGCCCTCGACGCAGGCGTCGTGACGATCAACGACGTGGCCTATTCCTACGGCGAGCCGTCGCTGACCTGGTCGGGACACGGCAAGAGCGGCATCGGCGAGCTCCACGGACTCGCGGGCTTGCGGGAGATGTGCCGAAGAAAGGCGGTCTCCTTCGACCCGGCGCAGCGCGAGGCGCCCGTGTTCGCGTTCACCTACGACGAGGACGCGGTCCGGATCGCGAGGGCGGTCGCGCGCGCCCTGCACGGCAGGCGCCTCGCCACCAGACTCCGGGGTGTCGCACGCCTCCTCCGCACGAGCCGGTTCCGCGCCCGCGTGCCCGCGCGCTCCTTCCTGTTGTCCTTCAAGAGGCGGCCGCGCTGAGTCCCGGGCCGCCGTTCCCGCGGGCGGAGCGCCGCTCACTTCGCCCGGGTGTGCGCGATCTCCATCGTCTTGACCTCCGGCGCCTCGCCGGACCGGGTGTACATCTCGAGCACGTAGTGATCGGCGTCCTGGATCCGGTAAACCGACCGCATCGTGGTGGGCTTCTGCGTCATCGGGTCCACGTAGCTCGCGACCAGGGTGCGGACCTTGCCCGTCCCGTCGCACGTGCCCTCGCTCACGAGGACCATGGTGCCGAAGTTGTCCACCCAGGTCTCGACGTACTTGCCGAGATACCGGTCGTAGCCTGCCGTGCCTCGGCCCGAGAAGGACATGTTCTCGAACTCGCCCTCGTACGTGGTCTCGAGGTAGCGGCCGCCGAGGATCATCCTGTGCTGGGCCCGGCCGGTGGACTCGATCGCCGGTGCGCCCGGAGCGGGCCAGAACTTGCCCTCGGTCCTCCAGGTGCCGGCCAGCATCTTCAGGTGCTCGTGGTGCTCGCCCGGGGCGGCGTACGCCCGCAGGTAGGCGGCCATCTGCTCCTCCATGGAGGCCATTCCGGGCAGCGGTGCCGAGACGTGCTCGTGGGTCACCACCCACCCGCCCTTGCGCCGCTCGAGCACCATGGTCCACCGGCCGTCCAGGTGCGAGCGCTCGCCGGCCTTGGTCTCGAGGTCGGCTCCGAAGGTGAAGGTGGCCCAGGCGAGGTTGCCGCGAGGATGGACCTGGAGGTCGTCGTTCGGGGCGATCCTGAGGCTGCGGTGGCGCTCGAAAACGAGCTTCTCGACCCCTGCGCGATACTCCGCCCAGCCCGAGTACTTGAGGGGCGCGACGTCGAAGTAGGCGAGCCCGCTGTCGGCGGCATAGTACGGCTCGACCCTGGCGGCGTCGAGACTCTCCCAGGCGGCCACGATCTTCGGAATCAGCCCGCGCAGCTCCTGCTCGGGCTTGCCGGCGGCGAGGGCGGCCGGCGCGGCGATCAGCAGCGCGAACAGACACGCGGACACACGTTCGTACATCGGATGGACCTCCTTCTTTCGCGACATCGCTCCCCGAAGGCGGGCGCACCATACCCCCGGAGCGGCGGGCGAGCAAGGGCGTGATTGTCGGCTACGTCGCGGCTCGGGAGACCTCGGGCTCGCTCGCCTGCTCGATGCTTCCCTCCCACAGGTACCGGCGAGTCTCGCCCGCGACGACGCCCGACAGGGCGAGCAGCGAGACCAGGTTCGGTACCGCCATGAGGCCGTTGGCCACGTCGGCGAAGGACCACACGGCGGGTACCGAGGCCACCGAACCCGCCAGCACCGCCGCCACCCAGAGCCAGCGGTACGGGAGGATCGCCCTGGGCTCGAGCAGGTACTCGACCGATTTCTCGCCGTAGTAGGACCACCCGAGGATGGTCGAGTAGACGAAGGTGAACAGCCCCACCGCGAGGACGGCCGGGCCGACGACGGGAAGCTCCGAGAAGGCGGCCCGGGTGAGGGCGGCGCCCTGGAGGCCTTTGGTCCAGGCGCCCGACTGCACGATGACGAGCCCCGTCATGGCGCACACGACGACCGTGTCCCAGAAGGTCCCCGTGGACGAGACGAGCGCCTGGCGGACCGGGTTCCTGGTCATCGCCGCGGCGGCCACGATCGGCGCGCTCCCGAGGCCCGACTCGTTCGAGAACAGCCCGCGGGCGATTCCGTAGCGGATCGCCTCGCGGGCCCCGGCCCCGAGAAAGCCGCCGAGGGCGGCGTGGCCCGTGAAGGCGCTCGACACGATCAGCTCCAACGTCGCGGGCAGCGCCGCGGCGTTCTTCGCGAGCAGGGCGAGGCAGCCCAGGACGTACACGGCCGCCATGAAGGGGACCAGCCCCTCGCACACGCGCGCGATCCAGCGGATCCCACCGAGGATTACCGCCGCCGTCAGCGCGCTCAGGACGATCCCGGTCCAGGCGGGCGAGACCCCCGCGGTTTCCTTCACCATCGAGGCGATCGAGTTGGACTGCACCATGCACCCGATGCCGAAGGCCGCGATCGCGGTGAGCGCCGCGAACAGGAGCCCGAGCCAGCGCTGCCTCATCCCGCGCTCGAGGACGTACATGGGGCCGCCGGCCATCTCGCCGCGGGGCGTCGTGATCCGGTACTTCACCGCGAGCAGCGCCTCCGCGTACTTGGTCGAGATTCCGAACACCCCCGTGAGCCACATCCAGAGCACGGCGCCGGGGCCTCCCGCCGATATAGCGGTCGCCACGCCCACGATGTTTCCGGTCCCGATCGTGGCGGCGAGCGCGGTCGTCAGTGCGCCGAAATGGCTGATATCTCCTGCGCCTTCGCGCTTGCGCTGGAAAGAGAGCCGGATCGCCGTGCCGATATATCGTTGGATGAAGCGAAGCCGCAAGGTTAGGAAGAGGTGTGTTCCGAAGAGGAGGATCAGCAGGGGTAGCCCCCAGACGACGTTGCTGACGGAATTGAGGAAC
>JBBIHW010000210.1:0-5966 GCA_037446795.1 Acidobacteriota bacterium | reverse complement strand
ACCGCCCTGCGCGCCGCTTTCGCGCTCGCGCGCGCGCTCGGCCTCGGCAGCGCCGACCGCGTGCACATCGCCCTTCCGAGCGAGGAGGGGCTCGGCCAGGCCGCCGCGCTCGCGAGCCTGGTGTCGGGAGCCGCGATCTCGTTCGGCGGACCCGCGGGCGAGCTCGAGCGCGACCTGCCGGAATCGGGAGCGACGGTCGCCATCGTGTCCCCGGATCTCGTCGAGCGATTCCGACAGAGGCTCGAGCAGAGGCTGCGGGCGACCATGTGGCCGATCCGAGCTGCGGTTCGCGCAGCGCTCGGCGTGGAGACGCGTCGGGCCGAGAGGAGTCTGGCCTCCGGAGCCTTGCCCACGGAGCGGACGTGGCCCCAGTGGCTCGTGCACCGCCTCGTCCTCGGGCGGCTGCGGTCGAAGGCCCTCGGGACGGCGTTCACGCTCGTGTCGCTCGGCCCGCCGCTCGAAGCGGCCAAGACGGAGTTCTTCCTCGGCCTCGGCGTGGCCCTGCTCGAGGGGTTCGGGCTGGCCGAAGCCGGCGGCGTCCTCTCGCTCAACCGCCCGGACGCGGTCCGGCGCGGTACCGCCGGGCGACCGCTGCCGGGGCTCGCCGTGCGCTCCGGTCCCGGAGGGGAGATGGAGCTGTCGGTGTCGGTCCGGCAGGCGCCGGACGGCCCGGACGACCCTCGCTCCCGGTGGATGCCCACCGGTTGGAGGGGAGGCCTCGACGACCGGGGATTCGTGCGCATCGAAGGGCGCGTCGCGGCGCGAGGCGGCGGGTCCGGTTGAAACGATGGCTTGCGGGTTGCAGATTGGGGTGCGCGGAGGCAACGAAGGGGACCCGATGAGACCTCGGGGCATGGTTTTCCGCGGGCTCGCCGTGGCGGCCGCTCTCCTCGCGTCCCCGGCACCCGTTCTGCCGGCAGCTGCGGCCGAGCCCGGGTCGGGGGCCGCCGCACCCTCGAACGGCTCCACCGCGACCGCCTCGCCCGGGCAGCCGCTGCGCATGGACCAGGTCGAAACCGAGCGGGTCCGGATCGTCCTGCTGCCGGCCACCGTGGAGGACAAGCGAGGGCGGATCGTCCGGGGGCTCGAGCTCGAGGACTTCGTCCTGTTGGAGGAGCGCGTCCCGCAGCGGATCGACTCGTTCTGGGTCGAGGACGGGGCGCCCGTGGACGTGGTGTTCCTGCTCGACGTGTCGGGCAGCATGCAGATGTCGGACAAGCTCCGGGCGGCCAAGGAAGGGATCCGGTACCTGGTCGAGGGCCTGAGGCCGGACGACCGGGTCGCCCTGATCTGCTTCGCGGACGAGCAGGTCGCCTGGGTCACCGAGTTCACCCGGGACCGCGGGCGCTTTCTCGAGCGGCTCGAAGTCCAGGAGGGCTACGGGCAGACCGCGCTCCACGACGCCATCGCAGCGGCTCCGTCCCTCGTGGACGAGGCTACCGTCGGGCGCAAGGCGCTCGTTCTGTTCACGGACGGTGTGGACAACGCCAGCCGCCTGACGCGCCGCCAGGCGCTTTCCCTCGCCCGCCGCGTCAATGTCCCAATCTACTCCGTGGGGTTCACGGGGATCCCGCAGGCCGTCCGGCCGAAGTCGAGCGCCGGGACGAACCTCGAGCTCCTGCGCGAGATCGCGGAGGAGACCGGGGGAGCCATGTTCGTGGTCCACGACCCGGACGAGCTCAAGGACGCGGTCGGGCGCATCGACGAGGAGTTGCGCTATCAGTACGTATTCACGTTCCGGCCGAGCGCGAGCGTCTGGGACGGCCGGTACCGCCGGCTCGAGCTGCTCGCGCGGAAGAGCCGCTACATCGTGCGAGCCCGCAAGGGCTACTACGCCACGCCCTGACGCCCCGTCTCTCTCCCCGCGGGTCCCCCGGGCGGCTCGGGGCGATGGTAAAAACTACGCGACGCGGGGAGCGGATTACGCTGATCGCTCTCCGTTCGAGCCGGCGGGGATCGAAAGAAACTCCAACGGCGCCCTTTCAGGCGCTGGCACGCTCGTTGAGAACGGAACGGCGAGGCGAGAAGACGGTGAGTCCTTGCCACGCCGGCGAGAGAGGCGCTAGAGTGGCGTCGGCCCGGCGGGGACGGCGGCCCCAGGTGAGCGGGGGGGACGCGCGTTCGGACCGAGAAACGTCAAGCTCCCGCTGTGGTCGAAGATAAGGAGAAAGCGATGCAGAAGCGGACGAAGCTCGTGGTGGCCGCATGGGCGTTGGTCGGCCTCTTCGCGGCCCCGGCGTGCGTGAGCAAGAAGGTCTTCCGGCGGCATGCCGAGGAGACCGATACGCGGATCAAGGGTGTCGAGACCGGGGTCGAGGACAACCAGCGGCGGATCAGCAGCCTCGCCACCGAGACGGACGTCAAGATTTCCCAGGTGCGGAGCACCGCGGAGAAGGCCATGGAGGTGGGCAGCTCGGCCCTCACCAAGGCGGAGCTGGCCGAGAAGCTCGCCAAGGGCAAGGTCCTGTGGACCACGACCCTCTCCGACGACCGGGTGAAGTTCTCCTTCGACGCCTCGGAGATTCCCCCCGAGGCCGGCGCGATCCTCGATGACCTGGCCTCCAGGGTGAAGGCCCTCGACAAGACGGTCTACCTCGAGATCGAGGGGCACACGGACAACATCGGGAGCGACCAGTACAACTACGAGCTCGGTCTGAAGCGCGCCGAGGCGGTTCTGCGGTACCTCAACGAGAGGGGCGGCTTGCCGCTCCACCTCATGAGCGTCATCTCCTACGGGGAGACGAAGCCCGTGGCCGAGAACTCGACGCGGGACGGGCGCGCCCGGAATCGTCGCGTCGTCGTCCGCGTCCTCGAGTAGCCTGCGGCGGAGGCACCCGCCACCGTCCGCGGGCCGGCCGTCTGCGCGAGAGGAGGTTTTCTGGCGATGAGCAAGCTGCCCAAGAAGCCCGCGCTCGCGGTGGCGCTGGTGGCCGCCGCCCTCGCGGCAGGGGCGATCCTGTCGGTCGCCTGTGGCCGCTCCTCGGGGCCGCCACAGGCCGCGCCGGAGCAGGCCGCCGCGCCCGCTCCGGCGGAGGCGGCGCCCGCCGAGCACGAGCATCCGTACGACCGCGGAGAGCAGGAGACGACTCCACCGACGCGATCTCCGGTTCCTGCGAGGACGCAGCCCGCGCCCCGGCGGGCCCGGGCCGAGGAGCCGAGGGAGGAGGAGGCCGTCGCCGAGGCCCCGCCTCCGGCTCCTCGCCCGCAGCCAGAGATTCTCACCGTCGCCGCCGGGACGCGGCTCCCGGTCGAGTTCCTCGACGGCGTATCGAGCCGGTCGAGCCAGCCCGGGGATTCCTTCAGGGCGAGGGTGACCGAGGACATCGCCGCGGACGGGGTCGTCGTCATCCCGGCCGGCTCGATCGTGAAGGGGAGCGTCACCGAGGCTGCCTCGCTCAAGAAGATCGGAGGGACCGCGCGGCTCGCGCTCGAGTTCGAGCGGCTGGAACTGCCTTCGGGCGAGGCGGTCCCGATCACCGCGGTCTTTTCGCAGGCCGGCAAGAGCGAGACGGCGAAGGACGCCGGCACCATCGCCGGAGCCACGGCCGGAGGCGCTCTGCTCGGGCGGCTGCTGAGCAAGAAGAACAAGGACAAGGGGACGGTCATCGGCGCGGTCGTGGGCGGCGCTGCGGGAACGGCCATCGCAGCCAAGACCAAGGGCGAGGAGGTGGAGATCCCCGCCGGGACCGCGCTCGACATCGAGCTCTCCGAGCCGGCGAAGATCGCAGTCCTCCGGTAGGAGCCGGAGCGTCCTCTTCCAAGGTCCGCCTGTCTCCGCGGGCGGACGCCCGCCGAACGGCGATCGGCGGATCCTCGTGCCCGGCGTTGCCGCCCCCGTGGCCCCCGCCTTGCTTCCTCCGCGAGCGGGCCGCGCCCGGCCCGTGAGGAGGAAGCCATGATGAGGCGAGTGGCGACGGTGGCGACCGCCTTGCTCGTGAGTCTCTCGACGGGGAGCCTGGCGCGCGCGCAGCGGCCTCGGGGAACGGAGCCGTCGAGCGCCGTCCAGCTCCGACTCGGCGGCTACTTCCTGTCCGGAGACGGCTCCTTCTGGCGGGACACCGGGGAGCTGTTCACGCTCGACCCGAGCGACCTCGACGACGCCGTCGTCGGGGCGAGCTACGTGGCCGCGGTCAACAACCACGTGGAGGTCGGGTTCAACCTCGACTACTTCAGCGGCTCCGCGCGCTCCGCGGATCGGCTGTTCGTGGACGAGTTCGGCGCTCCGATCCTCCACGACACGAGGCTCCGGCTCCTCCCCTTGAGCGTGGACGTGCGGCTGCTTCCCGGAGGACGCTACGGGGTGCGGGGCCGGCGCGGCCAGTTCGTGGTCCGGCGGCCCGCCCCGTACGTCGGCGCGGGCGCCGGGCTCAACTTCTGGAGGTACGAGGAGATCGGCGACTTCGTGGACGAGTCGGTCAGTCCTCCGGAGATCTTCTTCTCGCGATTCGAGGACGAGGGGACCGCGCTCGAGATCCACGTCCTCGCGGGCGTGGAACTGCCGGTCGCGCCCAGGGCGGGCGTGCTCCTCGAGGGTCGGTACACCTGGGCCGACGACACGGTCGGAGGGGACTTCGGCTCCGGCGCCGGCGAGATCGATCTCGGTGGCGCCTCGCTCGGGGTGGGCCTGTCGTTCCGATTCTGACCCGGAGCGCGAGCGAGACGACTCGGAGCGCAGAATCCCGGCTTCCGCCGGAATGAACACGCCGGGTCCGCCGCCCCGGCGAAGGCCGGGGTCGAGCTCCTTGCCCGCCTTCTCGAAGTCGGACTCAGAAGCGGAACAGCAGGTACAGCTGATAGCCTTTCGAGCTGACGTCCATGCCGCCGCTGCCCTCCTCGGACGCCTCCAGCTCGAGCCCGCGGTAGCCGGCCCCGATGCCGAACACGTGGGCCACGTAGAACTCGGCGCGAGCGATGAGGTCGCGAACCTCCGCGTCCAGATCGCCGAGCCGCACGTTCGAGAACGAGGCCTCTCCGTAGACGCGCAGGAAGCCCGCCGCCGGAGGGGACAGCTGCAGGCTCAGCCCGACGACCGGCACGGGTGCTCGCACGTCCGCCGCCTCCTCTCCGCCCGTGAACTCGATCCGCCCGCTCGAGTCCACGTAGTCCACGCCGGCGACCAGCGCGAAGTTCACGAGGTCCGAGTTCACCAGCGAGTAACCGTAGTGGCCGCGGTAAAGCCCGACATCGAAGCTCGACAGGACCACCTCGCCCTGCGAGAGCGTTCGATCCCCGACGACCAGGTCCCGGGGAAGCGCTCCGCTCCCGTCGAACGAGGCGCGGAAGCCGGACACGCGGAAGCGGTGCCGGCCGAAGGGGTGGATCCACGCCCCGACCTCGACGATCCCGTCGTCCCCCTCGACGCCCACGTCCCCCTCGAGCGAGAAGTCGCTCCCAGGGGAAGCGCCGTCCACGCGACCCTCGCCGTCGAGGTCCTGAGCCCAGTAGTCGGCGTAAACGCCCACCCGATCGAGCAGGGCGGCCTGGGCTGCGCCGGCTCCACCGAGAGCCACCGCCGCGGCCAGCGCGTGAAACAACGATGTTCGCGCCCACATGGATCGTTCCTCCCCTGCGGGGCGGCGGACTCCTCGCCGCCCGCCTCTGTGTTGGGACTTCGGCCCCTCTCTCATCCCGGGGTCGTCCTGCCGGCCTGCCCGCGGCCGAGCAGTTCGGCCACCTTCCGGGCGAGGGCCTCTCCCGCATGCACTCCCTTGACGACGACGTCGTCGGCGCCGAGGGCGCGGAGGGCGCTCCAGCGGTCTCCGTACAGCTCCGGCTCCTCCTCGGCCGAGCAGAGAACGAGCACGGGGCACGGCTTCGCGGGCAGCGCTCGCAACAGCTCGACCCCGTCTTCTCCGCCCTCGAGGGTCGGGTCGAGCAGCAGCAGGTCCGGCGTGGACCCTTCGAGGATCCGCAGCGCGTCCGCGACGCTCGCGGCGAGCAGGACCTCGTGCGCGTCGGCGAGTGCC
>JBBIHW010000209.1:0-6034 GCA_037446795.1 Acidobacteriota bacterium | reverse complement strand
GCGGAGGGCGAGGGGGCCGCCCCCCACGCAGCCCCCGCGCACGGGGCGGCAGGGGCGAGCGGGGGAAGAGGAGTCCTCGCCCTCGAGCCGTTCGTCGCGAACCTGGCGGACCCCGAGGGGGACCGCTTCATCAAGTGCACGGTGCGTCTCGTCGTCGAGGACGCCGAGGCCGCCCAGGCGGCCAGGGACAGCGACATCACCCTCACCCGCGTCCGCGACAGGATCCTCACGCTGATCTCCAGCAAGACGTTCGCGGAGGTGTCCACGGTGGAAGGCAAGGAGCGGCTCCGGCGGGAGGTGCAGGAACAGGTGGGTCCGCTCCTCGAGGGCGGGAAGGTGGCCGAGGTCTACTACACGGAGTTCATCGTGCAGTGAGGCCGCCCGGCCGAGGGGACGACCCGATGGTGCTGCTCACGCGCCTCGACCGCCAGAAAATCGCCATCAACTGCGATCTGATCGAGTGGGTGGAGGCGAAGCCGGACACGACGGTCCGCCTCGTGTCCGGGGAGAGCATCCTCGTCCTCGAGAGCGTGAGCGAGGTGATGCGAGAGATCCGCGACTACCGGATCGGAATTCTCGCGGGGGCCGGTCTCGCCTCGGCGCTGAGCTCGGGCGCGAGGCCGGGCAGGGCGGTGCTCCGACTCGCGAGCCGGCGACCCCCCGCCGGGAGGTCGTACGGGTCGGGCGGCGACCGAGAAGAAGAAGAAGAGGAGTGAGCGAACGTGAAGCGGTTGGACCTGGCCACGCTCGTCGGCGTCGCGATCGCGGTGGGCGGGATCCTGGTGGGCAACGCCCTCGAGGGCGGGCACCTCGAGTCCATCCTGCAGCCCACGGCGGCCCTGATCGTCTTCGGAGGCACCATCGGGGCCACGCTCGTCTCCTTTCCCCTTCCCGCCTGCCTCGACGGCCTCAAGGCGGCTTCGGCACTGTTCGGCAACCCGGCCAGGGACCCGAGGGGCCTGCTCGACGAGGTCGTCCGCTATGCGCAGAAGGCGCGCAAGGAGGGGATCATCTCGCTCGAGGCCGAGGTGGAGAAGGCCTCCGATCCCTTCCTGCGGCGGGCGATCCTCATGGCGGTGGACGGAGTGGACTCGAAGACGATGCACGAAACGCTCGAGCTGGAGCTCGCGGAGATGGACGAGCGGGGCGAGGTCGCCGCGAAGGTCTACGAGGCCGCGGGCGGATATGCTCCGACCATCGGCATCCTCGGCGCGGTGCTCGGCCTCATCCACGTCATGTCGAACCTCACCGACGTGAGCAAGGTCGGCGAGGGAATCGCCGTGGCCTTCGTGGCCACCATCTACGGGGTCGGCTCGGCGAACATCTTCTTCCTGCCGGCGGGGGCCAAGCTCAAGCTCAAGCATCGCGAGGAGATGATTCTCCGGGAGATGGCCATGCACGGAGCCATCGCGATCCAGCAGGGCCAGAATCCGAAGCTCATCGAGGAGAAGCTGTCGGCCTTCGTCCACGAGCGGAGAAAGCAGGCGCCCGCCGGCTCGAAGCCGGGCCAGGCGGCGCGGAAGGCCGCTGCGGCCTGAAGGTCGCCCCTTGAGGAAGAAGAAGGCGGAGCACCCCAACCACGAGCGCTGGCTCGTCTCCTACGCCGACTTCATCACGCTGCTGTTCGCGTTCTTCGTGGTGATGTTCGCGATCTCCCAGGTGGACGCCCAGAAGCTCGGCCGCTTCGTGGAGTCCGTCAACGTCGCGTTCGCGCTCCAGGGGGTCTTCCCCGAAGCGGGCCCGCAAGCGGCGCTCGAGGCGCAGGGCTCCTCCGGGACCAGCATCCGGCCGAGCATCGTGTCGCCAAAACCGACGGTGCTGCCCGAGGTGGGGCCTCCCTCCCGGCGCGCAGCACAGCTCTACCGGCAGCTCGAGGAGCGGCTCCGGAGGCTGGACAGGCGGGTCCGGCTGCGGTTCGACCCCCGCGGCGTCGTTCTCATGCTGTCCGAGTCGGGCTTCTTCGAGTCCGGCTCGGCGGAGGTGCTCCCGGACTCGCTGGCCACGCTGCGGGAGGCGGCGGCGGCGGTGTGCGAGCTCGGCACGCCCGTCGCGGTCGAGGGGCACACGGACGACGTACCGATCTCGACGCCGGTCTTCCCGTCCAACTGGGAGCTGTCCACGGCGCGCGCGACCCGCCTCGTGCGGTATCTCGTGGAGCAGGCGGGATGCGATCCGGCGAAGCTGACCGCGACGGGCTACGCCGAGCATCGCCCGCTCGGCGACAACGCGACGGCGGCGGGCAGGGCGCTCAACCGCAGGGTGGATCTGGTGGTGCTGACCGAGCCGGGGGAGCCGCGCTCCAGTCGGTGAGGGCGGCTCCACGCGCCCGGCCAGGGCGCGCCGCGGCCTCCGCCGCGGCGCGGAGCGAGAGGGAGGATCGCCGTGGCCCTCCTCGACGTCGCCCGCAAGACGATCACGCTCAAGATCGTCTACTGCGGGTGTGCGCTCGGAGGAAAGACGACGAACCTGATCACGCTGCACCGGCTCACCGACCCGGATGGCCGGCACGGTCTGGTCTCCATCGCCACCAACGACGACCGCACGCTCTTCTTCGACCTGCTTCCGTTCGAGCTGGGACAGGTGGGCGGCCTGCAGGTGCGGGCCAAGGTCTACACCGTGCCGGGCCAGGTCCACTACGAGCTGACGCGCCGACAGGTGCTCGCCGGGGCCGACGGGGTGGTCCTCGTCGTGGACTCCTCGGCCGAGGCCGCGGAAGCCAACCGCTGGGCTCTGGACAACCTGCGCTTCAACCTCAAGGCGAACGGGCTGGATCCCGACAAGCTCCCGACCGTGCTCCAGTGGAACAAGCGCGATCTGCCCGGAGCGCGCCCGGTCGCCGAGCTCGAGGCGGAGCTGAACGCGAGAAAGCTCCCCTCGTTCGAGGCGGTCGCGACGACCGGTGCCGGCGTGATGGAGACCTTCGGGGCGATCCTCGCCGCCGCGATCGCGAGCGCCTACGCCAGGTCGGGCCACCCGGCGGCCGCCGCCCCCGACGTCGCGCGCCTCGTCGCCCAGGCGCTCGAGCAGGCGCGCGCGCGAGCCCCGAAACTCGATCGGGGCGGCGCGCAGGCGGCGATCGCCTACGACCATCGGATGGACGTCCAGGCATACCGGGAGAGCTGGGCGGAGCGAGGTCGCGATCGCAGGATCGTGGACCAGGAGACCCTGCTCGCCGAGGCGGTCCAGACGAACATGGAGCTGGCGGAGCGGCTCGACGAGGTCCGCGTGGCGAAACGCTCGCGAGACCGGCGCGGGGGGATGCTCGAGGCGATCGGACGGCTGGCGGGAGTGCTTCCGGACCCCGCGGCGGCCGCGGTCCCTCCGGGCGCCATGGCGGATCTCCTGAATGGCTGCGGGCGCAGGCGCGGTTCGGTTCTGCTCTTCCGCCCGGGAGAGTCCACGATGGAGGAGCGCGAGGTCGTCCCCGGCGGGCGCGATCCTCTCAACGAAGCCATCGCGGCGAGCCTGGGGAGCGCCGCATTCCGCCTCGCACAATGCCCGGACCTGCGCGTCGTCGAAAACCTCGACAGCGAGGTGTTCTTCGGCCAGGCCCCTGCGGGCGCGGCCGGTCTCGCCTCCGCCCTGGTCGCGCCGCTGCGATGCGACGGCATCGCCTTCGGAGCCCTGGTGGTTTACGGCGAGATCGAGGAGGAGCCGTTCGACGAGGCCGAGCGGGACTACTGGCGCGTGGCGGCCAGCTTCCTCGCGCTCTCCCTCCACTGGCGCGCGCTCCGGCACAAGCTCTCCCGCGCCGAGCTCGCCGCTTGCGCCGGGAGGTCGAACGAGTCGCGCTGAGGCCGACCGCGCCCCTGCTGCCGCCGCCGGGCCCGGTCAGCGTCTCGCGAACCTGAGGAACACGCGCCAGGAGCCCGGCTCGAGATCGGGGGGGAGCTGGCTGGCGTCCGGGACGAGGAGGACGAGGATGCGGCCTGCAGGAGGGTCGCTCGCAGCGCCGCTGCCGCGACGCTCCGCGGGTGGTCTCGCGGTCTCGTCGCGGCCACGCCGGCCGGGTCGGACCGTCAGCAGCTTGGCCTCGACCGTCCCGCCGCGCAGCGCGGTCTTCTCGGGGGGCTTGCCGACCGGCGGAGGGGCTCCGATTCTGATGTCCACACCCGTCTCTCCCACCGCATCCATCGGCAGGCGGGCGAGATTCTTGAGCCAGGCACGGGCTCAAGGGCCGCCGGCCGGTCCCCCCTGTCCGGCCTGTGCAACTGCCGCCCGGTTCGCGCGAGCGATCTCCTCGTAGATCTCCTCGCGATAGATGGACACCTCCGCCGGGGCCTCGAAACCGAGACGGACGCTGTTCGGCGACACCTCGAGGACGGTCAGCCGGATCGAGTTCCCGACGACGACGCTCTCGCCGGCCTTGCGGGTCAGGATGAGCATGGCGACGCTCCGTGTCGCGGGGCCTGGCGGCGCCCTCGCGCTCGCATCCGGCCCGCTCCGCGAAAGTCTATCGCGTCCCGGGGACCCGCCGGGGAGGGGACGGGGTTTCAGGCTCGCTTCGCCCCCGCGTCCGGCCGCCCCGGCCGAAGCCCGTCCGCCGGGCGAAGGCCGGAGTCCGGGACCGCGTTCCGGCTTTCGCCGCAAAGATCGATGACCCGTCAGCCGAGCCTCGCCCGCAGCGGATAGGTGTCCCCCTCGAGGATCACCTGCGCGGCGCGGCGGCGGGCGACATTGATCACGATCGGCGCCCGCAAGTTCGCCACGGGGCCGCCGGGCTCGAGCGTGGTGACGGCGAGGACGACCACGGGATCGCCTGCTTCGAGCGAGAGGTGCTCGAGCAGCTGCGGGCCGAAGTCGGGGGCGTAGCCGGAGTCCGCCAACCGAGGGTCCGCGACGGGCAGGGCGAACCCCTCGATGTCGAGGCACCGGAGGACGCGGATCGGCGAGCCCTCCCTCTCGAGAAGCAGGAACCGCCGCGCGCGCGGGACGCCGATGATCCCCTCCTCGAAGAGGATCTCTCCCGCCTGGACCATCTCCGCAGGGATCGCCGCCACGGCGTTCATCCGAGCCGATCGAAGAGCGACCGGCCGAGGAGCCGAGAGGCGGCGTCCGAGAGGGCCGACCGCGAGGCGTCCGTGGCCGCGATCTCCGCCGCGATCCCGGCGAGCGGCGCGTCCTCGAGCTCGCCGATGCGCTCGAGCAGGCGCACGCTCTCGCCGGCGTGCCGCTCGAGCGCCGAGTCGATCTGCTGGAGCCGGCCCCCGATCTCGGCGCGGAGAGCGGCCACCCGCCGGATGTCGGCGCGCAGCCCGACGCTCGCCGCCTGGATGGCCGGCGCATCTGCGCTCCGCAGGGCTGCCGCCAGGTCCTCGAGTCTCTGGAAGACGTCTCCTCCGACCAGGAACACCCGCCGGCCGGACATCGTCCCGCCGACGGTCTCGTCCGAGTCTACCGGAACCTCGGTCTCGGCGTCGTCGCCCACGTAGGTGCCGTCCGCCAGGAAGGGCGCCGATGCCGTCGAGGTTCCGCCGAACAGATACCGGCCGCCCTGCTCGAGGTTGGCGAGCTGAAGGAGCCGCTGCCGCAGCTGCTCGACGCGGGACGCGCGGATGTCGTCTCCGCCGAGGCCCGAGCCGCCGGCCATCGCCTCCACTTGCGCCGCGGACAGGACGTCCAGGATCTCGCCGAGGGCCTGGTCCATCGCGAGAAGGCCCGCCCGCGCAGAGCCCATGGCCCGATCGAGCCCTTCGCGGCGGGCCAGGCGCGCCCGCAGGGCGAGCGAGGCGTGCGCGGCGGCGGGGTCGTCCGAGGCGACCCGCACGCGCTTGCCGTCGGCGAGGGAGGCGACGGCGCGCGCGAGCCGCCCGCCGGCGGCCTCGAAGCTCGCCAGAAACCTCCGGTACACGGTCGCGTCGCCCACCCTCATTCACCCACCCTCCTCGTCATCATCTCTGGAGAAGGCCGATCACGGTCGCCGTCATCTCGTCGAGGACTCGCAGGAACTTCGAGGCCGCCTCGAGCGACCTCTGGTTGCGGAGGAGCTCGAGCGCCTCCTCGTCGAGGGAGACGCCCGACACCGCGTCGCGAC
>JBBIHW010000208.1:0-6051 GCA_037446795.1 Acidobacteriota bacterium | reverse complement strand
GCCATCACGGCCATCTCCACGGTCTCGCGACGGTCCTTCATGAATACTCCGGCCCAGCTGGACCTTATGGCTTCCGGTTTCCAAACAGGCCGACCTCCGGCAGCGTCGCGGATTGGCCCACGGAGGCCAGAGCCGCAACGCTGGACGGACCAGCGGGCACTTCGAACCCGAGGTCAGCCGTGCAAGACCCTACGATGCTTCTCGTCGGACGTCCACAAGGACACCATCGCCGTCGCCCACGGCGGGGCCCACGGCACCGATCCGCCCCACTTCGTCGGTGCCATCGGGACGCACGAGGCCGATATGGACAAGCTGATCCGCACGCTCCAGAGCAAGGCCGCGCAGCTCGTCTTCGTCCAGGAGACCCGCCCCTGCGGCTACAACCTCCAGCGCTACCTCGCCGGCAAGGGACTCCGCTGCCACGTCGTCGCCCGTTCCCTGATCCCCAAACGTCCGGCAAACAAGGTCGAGAACGATCGGCGCCATGCCGTCGAGCTCGCCCGCCTGCTGCACTCCGGAGGCCTCACCCCGGTCTACGTCCCGTCCGTCGAGGACGAAGCGCTCCGCGATCCGTGCCGCGCCCGCGACGCGGCGCGCATCGCCCTCAAGGCCGCCAAGCTCTGCTTCGAGTCGTTCCTGCTCCGCATGGGTCTCCACGACACCGGTCGCGCCGACTGCAACGACGCCCAGCCGCACCACCTCGCCAAGGTCGTCCGCCCGACACCCGCGCAGCAGATCGTCTTCCAGGAGTCCGTCCGCGCCGTCGAACGAGCAGGGCGATCGGCTCGACCGCATCGAGCAAGAGCTACTCGATCTCGCCCCGCAATGGCGCTTGTGGCCCGTCGTCGAGGCCCTGCAGGCGTTGCGAGGCGTGCAGTGGATCGTGGCGCCCACCATCGTCGCCGGGGTCGGCGACCTGACCCGCCTCGACAACCCCCGCCAACTCGCCGTCTTCTCCAGCGCCGACAGGCCCAGGCGGGGGGCCGTCGCCAAGGCGGGCAACACCCGGGCTCGACGCGTCCTGGGCGCCGACTCCGCTCGCACTCATGGTGGGAGTCGGCTCGGCAGGGCACCGCGCCTCATCCCACCATGGGCGCCGGCCGGGGCGCGGCACGTCAGTTCTGCAGCTCCGAGACGACGAGTGCGCCGTTCATCTCCGGCAGGACGGCGGACACCTTGACGACCCGGCGCCCGTCCTTCGCGATCCACACCGTGGCCTTCTCGGCGTCGTCCACGGTCGTCAGCTCCACCTTGAAGGCGTCGAACGTGCCCGCCGGGACCGTGACCGTCTCGCTGCCGGCGCACGAGAGCTGCCGGACCTTCACCTTCTGGGTTCGCACGTCGAGGTTGCGAAACGCCGCGGTGTACCCGTCGCCGAGCGGCAGCGCGGCGAGGACCTGGTACGCCCCCGCGCCGTCGGCGAACAGCGTCCCGCCCAGCTCGATGGAGATCGGCCGGGTTTGCTCCCCCATCCTGGCCTCGCCGAGGGCCTTGCCGTCCCGGACCTCGAAGGCGATCGCCACGGGTCCCTGCGCGATGGAGCGGCGGCGGAGCGCCAGCGTGCCGGGATCGAGCACGACGGTGTCGGTCGCCTCGCCCATGGGCGTCCTCACGCGCTCCACGACGACGACATCCTCCCCCTCGCGCCGGATCTCGGTCGAGGCGCCCAGGGACATCGTCTGGCCGCCGAGATTCACTGTCACCAGGTAGCTCGATGTGCCCGTCGCGATGGGAAGCGAGGGGCTCGGTGCGCCGACGGCAGCCATGTCGAGGGGCTTCGCGAGAACGACAGACCCGGGATCCACGACGATCTGCCGGAGTCTCTCGGCTACCTCGTCGGTCATCCCCTCCTGGAAGCGGCCCCCGAGGTGCTTCGCGAGGAACTTCTCCGCGGCGGCGAAGGTCGCCATGTTGTTCACGGGCCGAGCGAATCCGTGCCCCTCGTCGGGGGCCACGATGTACTCCACGGGAAAGCCGCGATCCCGGAGCGCGACCACGATCTGGTCGGCCTCGGAGCGCTTGACCCGCGGGTCGTTCGCCCCATGGACCACCATGAGAGGTGTCTTGATCTTGTCGGCGTGGGTCAGCGGGGACTGCCGCAGGAGCTGCGCCCTGCCCTCAGGAGTGCGCGGATCGCCCATGCGCGTGTAGAAGACCACGCGGATCGCCTCCCAGTACGGGGGGATGGAGTCGAGCAGCGTGATCAGGTTCGAGGGCGCGACGATGGCGACGGCGGCGGCGTAGAGGTCCGGGGTGAACGTCACGCCGGCGAGCGTCGCGTACCCGCCGTACGACCCGCCCAGAATACCGACCCGCTCGGGATCCGCGATCCCGCGCTCCACCAGGTGCCTGACACCTGACGTCAGGTCGTCCTGCATCTTCCCGCCCCACTCGTTGTTGCCGGCGTTGAGGAACGCCTTGCCGTAGCCGGTCGAACCCCGGAAGTTGGGCTGCAGCACGGCGTAGCCGCGGTTGGCGAGGAACTGCGCGATCGCATCGTACCCCCATCTGTCCCGGGCCCACGGGCCTCCGTGCGGGACGACGACGAGGGGAAGGCCCTCGGCGGGCACCCCTTTCGGGAGGGTGAGGTAGGCCGGGATCTCGAGACCGTCCGAGGAGCGGTAGCGGATGGGCTTCATCGGCGCCAGTGCCTCGCGCGGGAGCCTCTCCCGCACGCGGTACTGCAGCGTCAACCTTCGCGCCCTGCGGTCGAACAGGTACGTGGCCCCCGGCTCCACGTCGCTCGCGGCGGTGACGATCCACAAGCTCTCGTCCCGAGTCGCCGACCCGAATCCGATCTCCGCATCTCCGAGCTTGCCGCGCAGGAACTGGTAGTCCTTCTTGAAGGCCTTGTCCTTCCAGTACAGACGGACCCGGTCGTCCACGTACGCCGTCCCGACGAGTTCGTCGGTCGCCTCCGAGAAGATCGGCGCCGCGAGATCCACGCGCGCGAGAGGGTCGGAGTCCACCGGCGACTCGGCTCCCGTTTCGGGATCGAACAGGACGAGGCGGACCAGGTCGGTTCCCTTGTTCGTCATCAGGTAGACGCGCTTGCCGTCCTTGTGGAAACGGACCGGACCGCACGTCTCGAACGCGCCGCAGGTGTAGGCGATCTCGAGCCCTCTGTCGCCCACCCGCAGGATCTCCTTCTCCCCCTTGTCGTTGATCCGCGTCGCGAGCCGGAGCCGATCGTCGAGGTCGAACGTCCAGCCGGCGATCCGGTCGGTGTTCTCCCGGACCAGGGTGCGCGCGCCGGTGGAGATCTTCAGGCGATAGACGTCGTGCCACGAGGCGTCGCGGTCGTTGAGGCCGACCAGGATCGTGTCGGGGTCCTTCTTGGAGATCGCGTAGATCAGCGCGCGCACCCCCTTGGCGGCGGTGAGGTTCCTCGCCGCGGGCACGTCGGCCCCTTCGGCCGGGCCTGCAGCGGGGTCCACCGCGAAGACGTTGTAGTTCTCGTCGCCCGCCTGGTCCTGGACGAAGAGGAGGTACTTCCCGTCGCGCGACCAGAAATAGGCCGGGATCGGCCGCTTGGCGTCCGCCGTGACCGGCTTCGCGTTGTCGAAGGGCTCCTCCGTCTTCTTCACCCAGATGTTCCGCGTGCCCTTGTAGGGCTTGATGAACGCGATGAACCTGCCGTCGGGCGAGATCTGCGCCCCGACGATCTCGGGGTCTCCGAAGATCAGCTCGCGATCGAGGAGCGGTGGAAGCGACGGCTCCCTCGCCCCCGCGGCGGCGAGCCACCCGGCGGCGACGGCGAGCAGGATCGCGGCGCGAAGCAGGCGCGAGGCATCACGGCGCATGGGCGGTCTCCTCTTCGGGCCCACGAACGGGCGGGCGCGGAGACATACGTACGCGCGGCGCGACCGAGGGTTTCCGCGCAAGAAAGGGTCAGTTCAGCGCGGCCCGGACGGCCCGCTCGAGCCTGCGCCCGTGCTCGCCCACGGCGAGGACTCCTCCGTCCCTGCCGACGACCAGGCTGAACGGGATCTGCTCCACCCCGAACGCGCGGACCAGACCCGAGTCCCAGCCGAGCCCGTCGTAGACGTGCCGGCCCGCCACGTTCTGCCGGGCGATCCAGGCCCGAAGCTCCTCCGCGGGGAGCTCCTCCGCCCGGTCGAGGCTCACGCCGACAAGAAGCACCCGATCCCCGTATCGCTCCGCGATGCGGCCGAGGGTGGGCAGCTCCTCCACGCAGGGAGGGCACCACGTGGCCCAGAAGTGCAGGATCACGACCCGGCCGAGGAGCCCGTCCCGCTCCACCGGCTCGCCCTCGAGGTCGGCCGCGCGGAAGTCCGGCAGGCCTCCCAGGCGCAGGGCCAGCGTGCCCAGCCGCCTGCGTACCTCGTCCTCGAGGTCGCGGTCGCCACCGTGGGCTTCGCGGAACGTCCGGAAGGCCGCCGCCGCGAGGTCGGCGCGACCGAGCTCGAGCTCGGTGCGGACCAGCCCCTCCAGCGCGGCCGCCACGAACGGAGATCGGGCGTGGCGGGACAGGACTTCGCCGAGCGACGCCCGGATCTGCTGTGCCGCTTCCTGCGTCAGGGCGCCCCGCCGGTCGCGATCCGCGTAGCGCGAGAGCGCGCCAAAGGCGAGGGCACCTGCGCGCGTGGGGCCGGCCGGGAAGCGATCGAGCGCCACCCGAGCCACCGCGCCGAGACGCCGTGCGGCGTCCGGGGGCAGGACCTCCCACGCGAACAGCGGGCCCCCCGAGTAGAACGCCATGAGTCGCTCGAGCGCGTCGCCGACATCGCCCGCCTGCGGGCGCTCGGCCACGTACGCCTCGAGCAGGGCGGCGGCGGCCCGGTCGTTGAGCCGGTTCCAGAGCCGCTCGAGCCGGGGGCCGAGCGCGGGCGCCATCCCCTCGAAGACGGCCTTGCGCAGGGCATGATCGCGAATCACGCCCGCCATGTCCTCGGGCGGGCGCGGCGCCTGGAACGAATCCCATCCCGCCCACTTCCGCTCGGCCTCGAGGAGCCTCGGGATCGCATCCTGGAGGGCGAGGAAGTCCGGGTGGCTCCGCAGCTCCCTCCATCCCTCCGCCCGCTCGAGACGAGCCAGGTCGGTGAACCCTCGGACGACGGCCGCGCGCAGGTGCGCGAGGGCCGCCTTCTTGTCGCCGCGCGTCGCCGCCAGCGTGCCGAGCCACAGGTGGGGCTCCGGGTTCGGAGGGAAGATGGCCACCTGCCCTCGAAACGCCGCCTCGGCCCCATCGGCATCCCCGGAGCGGAGCCGCTCGCGGCCGTCCGCCCCGAGGGCGACGAACCGCTCGACGTCCTCGGGCAGCAGGTCGGGCATCATCCCGAGCTGAGGGAGGAAGACCGTGTACTCGCCCAGGAGCTTCTCGACGTAGCCCTCCCCTGGCCTGCTGGAAAAACCGCGGCCCTCCGAGCCGCATCCGGCGGGGCCTCAGCCCCCCGGGACGTCCTCGATGGCCGCAGCCGCAGCCAGCACGATGGCCGCCGCCGTTCGAACCAACCTCGAAGACCCCTCGCTCGAGATCCGCTCCATGTTCATGACGCCTCCCCTCGCCCGAGCGTCCGGATCGTGCAGAGGATATACCGGTCGCGCCTCCCTGCCCCGGGCGACCCGAACCGACGGCTCCCGCAGGCGAGGGCAGCGGCCCCGCCCCCTCCCCCGGCTCGATCCGCCCGCGTCATGGCTCCGCTTCCGGCGAGCTGGGCGGTTCGGCCCGCCCGTCGAGGGCGAGCACGAGCCCCGCGCGCGTTCGGGCGGAGTTGTCGGCTCGCGCCTCGGCCTCCCGCAGCAGGATCGCTATCACATCTCGCGCCAGGGGGTCCCCGAGCGCCTCGCGCCGGACGACGAGCACCATCGGCTGCCGCGCGCACGAGTCCAGCAGGAACGATGCCACGCCCGCCGCCGTCGCGCGCCGCGCCGCGGGGTCCGCGAGGGCGGCGTCATGGCCCTGTCGCATCCGGTCCCAGACCGGCAGGCCGCCGAGAAGCCCGAGGGGCAGGCCGCGACCGAGCCCGTGACGCGCCACCAGCGCCCGCCCCTCGCCGCCGCGCGCGAGCAGGAGCCGGAGGACCAGGC
>JBBIHW010000207.1:1129-6057 GCA_037446795.1 Acidobacteriota bacterium | reverse complement strand
GGCCGCCCCGACCTCGCCGGAGCTGGACGGGCGCCGGCCTCCGCGCGAGGCGCGCCTCGAGGCGCTGCGCCACCGCCTGCGTGCGAGGATGCTCGCCTCGATGCCTCGCGTGCTCAGGGTGGCGAGCCACCTCGGGCCTCTCGTCTCCACCGTCCTCGACTCTCGCCCGGCGCGACGGGTGGCCGAGGCGCTGGCAGGCGTGGACCGCAGGCGGCCGATGCCGCCCATCGCGCCCGAGCCCTTCCCCGCCTGGTTCCGCCGCCACCGCTTCCCTGCAGCGGCGCCGCGGGGGACCGTTCTCCTCTTCCACGACACGTTCATGGACTTCAGCTACCCGCAGGTGGGGATCGCCGCGACCGAGATCCTCGAGACCGCCGGTTACCGGGTGGCTCTCGCGGACACGGTCTGCTGCGGCAGGCCCGCGATCTCGAAGGGCCTCGACCGGCTCGCCTCGGAGGCCGCGCGCGAGAACGTCTCGAAGCTCCACGAGGCGGCCGGGCGCGGGATCCCCATCGTCGGCTGCGAACCGTCCTGCCTGCTCGCACTGCGCGACGAGTACCCGGAACTCGTGCCGGCCGAGCAGCGGGAACGGGCGCGCACCGTCGCGCGGCAGGCCTTCCTGCTCGACGAGTTCCTCGGGATGCTCCGCGATCGCGGGCAGCTCGACCTTCCATTTCGAGGAGCCGAAACCGCGCGGCCCGCGCTCTTCCACGGGCACTGCCACCAGAAGGCCCGGGCGCGTCCCGAGCTGAGCGTCGAGCTGCTGCGCCTGGCGGGCTACGAGGCCGAGATGACGAACGCGGCCTGCTGCGGGATGGCGGGGGCGTACGGGTTCGAACGGGAGCACTACGAGCGGTCGCGCGAGGCCGGAGAGCGGGCCCTCTTCCCCGAGATCCGCTCCCGGCCCGACGCGGAGATCGTCATCGCAGGGGCTTCCTGCCGGCAGCAGATCGAGCACTTCCTCGGCCGGCCCGTGCGGCATCTCGCGGAGGCGCTGCGCGAGGCGATCGGGCAGGCGGCGAGATCCGAGGCCGTCGCGGACCGGCAGGCCGGCCGTGCGCCAGCCGCCGGCTCGGAGGAGACGATCGGGTCCGGGCGGCTCTGAGACGGCGCAAGCGTCGGGCATCGCGCCGTGATGGCCCTTGTCGAGATCGCCGAGGGCTCGCTACGCTTCGCCCCCGTTTCGGTGCCTGTCTTCCCCAAAGGAGGCTTCGAATGGATCCCGGGAAGCGATTCGGCGCCCTTCCCGCGGCGCTCTGCGGGATCGTCGCCGGCCTCTCGCTCATGAGCGGCAGCCTGGTCCGCGCGTCGGAGGAGTGCGCCGCGTGCCACGAGGACCTGGTGAAGGGCTTCGCGGCCTCCGCCCACGGTCGCGCGTTCCGCTACGACCCCCAGTCGGAGGGCGCGAGCTGCGAGAGCTGCCATGGACCTGGCCGGCGTCACGTGGAGGCGGGTGGAGAAGCGGGCACGATCGCGAACCCGGCGAAGCTCCGGGGCGGCGAGGCCGCCGACGCCTGCCTCGCCTGTCACGAGAACCGCCTCCTCCAGGCCCACTGGACAGGGAGCCAGCACGAGGCCGCCGGGGTCACGTGCGCCGACTGTCACGCGGTGCACGCCGCGAGCCCGCCCCGCCGGGGCCGCGCGGTCGTCCGCAGCACGACGGAGCTCTGCGTCTCCTGCCACGTCTCCCAGCGGAAAGGCCTCCTGCAGCGCTCGACCCATCCCCTGCGCGAGGAGAAGATGGACTGCGCCTCCTGCCACAATCCGCACGGCAGCGGAGCGGAGCACCTGCTCGCGGCGGACTCCGTCAACGACCTGTGCTTCACCTGCCATCAGGAGAAACGCGGGCCCTTCCTCTGGGAGCACGCGCCCGTGCGCGAGGACTGCCTGACCTGCCACGCCCCGCACGGGTCGAACCACGACCGAATGCTCGTCGCTCGCCCCGTGCAGCTCTGCCAGTCCTGCCACTTGCAGGGGAGGCATCAGACCGTCGCCGGCCTCCCGACGGCCATGTGGAACGTGAACCGCCAGTGCCTCAACTGCCACCCGCAGATCCACGGCTCGAACCATCCTTCGGGACCGTTGTTCCAGCGCTAACGGACCGCCATGGCGGAGGAGGAAGCACGATGAGGAACCGCCGCGCGTGGATCCGCCGGGCCGCGCCGCTCGCCTTCGCCTCGCTCGCGGGGTTCCCGGCGCGGCCGGCGGCGACGGATGAGGTGACCTACTCGGTGGAGGTGGGCGCGCAGGCCGTGTCCGTGGACGAGGACCGGGACTCCAAGTTCGAGGAACACAGGGACGTTCCGCAGGGAGCGGTTCTCGACTCCTTCCGGCTCGGATGGCTGCCCGAGTCGAGCCCCTGGTCCTTCTCGGCCGAGGGGCGAAACGTCCTCCGGCTCGACCAGGGCTACGCCGTGACCTTCGGAAGGACCGGGCGGTTCAGGGTTCGGACCTGGTGGGACCAGGTCCCCACCTTCTCGAGTCGCGGCTCGACCTGGCTGCTGGCAGGCAGACCCGGCGACTACACGCTCTCCAGCGACTTCCGCCAGGTGCTCGAGGACGCCGCGCTCGGAGGGACCGTGGAAGGGCTGGTGCCGGGCGTGCTCGCCGCCTCCGCGCGGCCGCTCGATCTCAGGGTGAGGCGGGACCGCGCGGGAGGGGCGCTCACGGTGAACCTGGCCCGCGGGTGGGATCTCGACATCGAGGCGGGCCGCGAGAAGCGCGAGGGGTCCGGCCGCATCTCGATCGGGACCTACATCCGCAGCTCGCGTTCTGCCGGCAACTTCGACCGGGAGAGCTTCGAGGTCCGGGGTCTCGAGATGCCGGACCCCGTGGACTTCCGGGCCGCCTCCTACAGCCTCTCGACCTCGTTCCACCGCAAGCGGGGATTCGTGACCGTGGGCTGGCAGGGAGCGCGCTTCTCGAACGAGGTGGACACCCTGTTCTGGGACAACCCCTTCGAGGCTGCGCCTTCGGTCGCCTCGGCTTCCGACCGGGGCCGCTTCGCACGGGGCGCGCTCGACCTCTGGCCCGACAGCACGTACCGCCGCCTGTTCGCGTCGGGTGGCGTCAAACTTCCGGCGCGGACCAGGATCGCCGCGACCGTGGCACGCGGCAAGGCCGAGCAGGACGACCCGTTCCTTCCCTTTACCCAGAACGAGGCGCTGTCCTTCCCGGGTCCGGACGGCACGCTCGGAACCGCGGACGACGTCCCCGGCACCGACCCCTCGCTCCTGCCCGCGGCCTCCCTCGGCGGCGAGGCGACCACCACGAGAGCGGACTTCCGGATCAGCTCGCGGCCGCTCGATCCGCTGACGGTCCGCGGGAGCTGGCGCCGCTACGAGTACGAGGACGAGCGACCGGAGCTCTTCTTTCCCGGCTACGCCGCGTTCGGCGAGTCCTTCTTCCGGGCCGGCATCGGCCAGACGGTCGGGGGCTCGCCCGTCCTGTTCAACGAGCGCAAGGGCTACACCCGCACGGCGTGGTCGGTGGGAGGAAGCTGGCGGTTCGGCCGGCCCGCTTCCCTGGACGTCGAGTACGGCTCCACCGAGTGGGAGTTCGACGAGCGCCAGGTGGAAGGGACGACGGAGGACATCGCGCAGGTCCGCCTCCGCTTCGAACCGCTCGGGTGGCTGTCCGGGCGCGTCGCGTGGCTCGGTTCGAGCCGCGACTTCGAGGGCGATTACGAGGTCGGGTTCGAGCTGTCCGGGGTCCGCGACTTCTCGGTCTGGGAGCGCGACCGGACGCGCTGGACCGCGGAGGTGGATTTCGCGCCGGGAGACGACTGGACGGTCGGTGTCGCCTACGTCCGGTGGGAGGACGAGTTCCCCGGCGTCGTCACGAGTCCGTCGTTCGCGCCGCCGTACGGGACAGCCTTCCCCTACGGCCTGAACCGCGCCGAGAGCGACTCGGCGTCGGTTTCCGCGAGCACCGCGACGAGGCGCTGGACCTTCGCGGCGGCCGCGGGGTGGGACCGGAGCGAATGGGAGAGCCTGTCGGTCACCAAGACCGACGTCGCGGGGGCCGACTACAATCCGGCCAACCGCTGGTCGCGGCGCCAAGACGACGACCTGATCTGGGCGAACGTCGCGATCGAAGGGCAGGTCGTCCCCGAGAAGGTCCGTCTCGATCTCGGCGTCGGGGTCTCGGTCCACGACGGCGCCCTCGAGACGGCCAACCTGGACGCCCCGAACGTCAACAGCGCCGTGGCGGTTCCCTTTCCGGATCTCGAGGCTCGCCTGTACACGGCCAGGCTCGGCGTGCGTTGGACTCTCGCTCCGGGCGTGGACTTCGAGGCTCGTTACTGGCACGAGCCGTTCCGGCTGGACGACTTCTCGTGGGATGCGCTCCGACCCTACATGCAGGGCGTGGTCGAGGAGATTCGCAGCGCGCCTTCCGACGTCCAGCCCGCCGCGGCGCAGCGCTACCTGTTCCTCGACAGCCGCTACTCGGACTACACGGCGAACGTGCTGAGCGCGCTGGTGCGCGTGCGCTTCTGAGCGCGAACGGTTCTCGCCGGACTCCGCAGGCGGCTGCGGGACGGCGGGGCGGCCCGCCGGCGCGCACCGCCGAATCGCGCGGGACACCCTCGTTCGAGCTCGCGGGCCGGCTCGAGCAGGCTGCTCAGGAAGAGGCGGCCCTCTGCGGATTCGGGTGCGCGACCTTGTCGAGCGCCTGCTTGAAGTCGAAGCCCTTGAAGGTCGGGCTCTCCGGATTGTGGCAGCCCTTGCACGTGCTCTCGCCGGGGACGATCATGCCGGCCGCGACCGATTTCGCCCGGTCCTTCATGATCTCCATCTTCCAGTAGTCTCCGCCGGGCCCGTGACACGACTCGCAGGAGACCCCCTCGCTCGCCTTGTACTTGTCGGCGAGCCGTTCCTGCGCGACCCCGTGCGCGGTGACGTGACACTTCAGGCAGGCGTCCGCCT
>JBBIHW010000207.1:0-1119 GCA_037446795.1 Acidobacteriota bacterium | reverse complement strand
GGATCGGCGATGCCCTTCGCCGCGGCGACCTTCTTCGCCCCCTCGGAGGCGAGCGTCTGCCAGGCCTTGGCGTGGGGCGAGGCGGCCCACTTCGTGAATTGCGCCCCCTTGGCCGGCGCGTTGTGGCACATCTTGCACTTCTCGGCTCCGACGTACTTGTGCGCGGCCGTGTCCGCCGCGAACGAGACCCCGGCCGCGAGAATCGCCACGGAGACCGCGAGAGACAACCGGACGAGCGACCGTGCCATCCCTGTCCTCCTCCTCCTCGACAAGCGGATCTCTCTCTCTCTTCTGCGGGCCGGACGCCACCGACCCCGCAACGTTTTCGCAGCCTCGGCCCCCGGGAGCCAGCGGTTCCTGGCGGCGGACCACGGGCGACCGCCCCCACCCGCCGTACCGGGCCGCGCCCGCAGAGAATAGCGAGCAAGGAAGCTGCCAGGAAGCCGGCCGGCGCCGAGACCCGATCGTTCCGCTCCGTTGCGAAGGCCGCTTCCCTCAGGGGTCCGCCTGCGGCGACCATCTCGCCCGGACGAGGCCGCGCGCCTCGCGCGCGACCTCCGCGAGACGGTAGGGCTTCAGGAGCACCGCGCTCGCCCCCGCCTGCACCGCCTCTCGCGCTTCCGCGTTCTCGGCCGAAGCCGTCAGGACGATCACCCCGACGTGGGCGTCGAGCGCCTTGGCGTGACGAACGACCTCGATCCCGCTCCCGCCGCCGAGCTCGAGGTCCGTCACGACGAGGTCGTAGCCGTAGGTGCAGAGCAGCTGCGAAGCCTCCTCCGCGCTCGAGGCCTCGTCCACCGCGAAGCCCTCGCCCTCGAGCTTCAGGCGGAGCGTCATCCGCACGAGTCGGTCGTCATCCACGACGAGGACGCGGGACCGCTCGCCCATCGAGGCGCCCCGGCGGCGCCGGAGACCGGCCCCCGCGGGGCCGGCCCCCGCGCGGGCCCGGTCCTCCGAGGATGCCGTGACCGCCGCCTGCCGGGACAGAACGCAAGCGGCGGGCCATCGCGGCGTGAGCCGGCCTCTCGACAGAGCGCAGCGGGCATCGCCCCGGAAAGCGAAGCGGTGGCGCGCGGCGAGGAGAGAACGGGAATCCCGTCGCTGCGGACCATTGCGGTC
>JBBIHW010000206.1:0-6080 GCA_037446795.1 Acidobacteriota bacterium | reverse complement strand
TCGCCCTCTCGGGGAAGGCCCGCCCCGGGCGAGGGGATCGCGCGCGGCGGCACCTCCTTCGCGCAACTGCTCGGCTCGCTCCGGGGTCTCAACCTGGAGGCGGCGAGCGACTACGGCCGCGCGCTCCACGCGCTGCTGCGCTCGCGGTGGCGGCCGCGGGGGCGGGACACGATCCTCGCGATCCTGGGAGATGCCCGCACGAACCGGTTCGAGCCCTTGCCCTGGGCGCTCGAGGAGATCTCGCGGCAGTGCCGGGCCGTGCTCTGGCTCGTGCCCGAGCCGAGACAGCGCTGGGGCGAGGCCGACTCGGCCCTGGACGACTACCTGCCGCACGTGGACACGGTGGTCGAGGCGGCCGACCTTCGCGGGCTCGCGCGGGGCGTGGCGGAGCTTCTCGGAAGGCTGTGATCGGGATCGCTGGTGAGGGACCTGCTGCAAGCGTGGATCCGGCCTTGGATTCCGCCCCTGGCTGCAAGGACGGTGCTTCGGCGTCGGTCCGTGGCGAACGATCCAGGTTGACGATGTCGCGCGGTGCGAGCCCGGGCGCCCTGCTCGCCTGGTGGGACGGGGACCGCCTCGCCTTCGGCGTCCTCGCCGGAGAGGAGAAGGGGCGCCTGCGGCTCGTTCTCGAGGACGGCCGGGAGCATCGCATCCAGCCGGGGCGGATCGCCGCCGTGGTGGAAGCCTCGGGCGCGCCACCCGGCGCGACGCTCGAGGGCCGGCGCGCCGCGGGAATGCGCGTGCAGGCCGCCGTCTCCCGCGTGGAGCGGCGGGCGGCCTCGGTGGACGTCTACGCCCTCTGGGAGATCGCGACCGGCTCGGAGGGGGAGGCGCCAGAGGAGGCCACCCTCGCCGATCTCGCTCTCGGCGAGGCCTCGGGGGAGGCCCGCGCGGCCCTCGCGGTCGCGTTGCTGCGCGACGGGGTGAGGTTCGTCCGGCGGGGCGAGGGCTGGGAGCCGCGCAGGCGCGAGGCCGTCGAGGAAATCCTCGAACAGAGGCGGCGCGCCGCCGAGCGGCGCGCGGAGAAGGAGGCGGCCCTCGCCTCCCTCGCCGCCGCCTCCCGCTCGGACGGGAGGTTCGAGCCCACGGGCTCCCAGGCCGAGCGGCGCTATCTCGACGCGCTCGAGCAGCTCGCGGTGCGCAACGAGGATGCTCCCGAGGGAGCCCGGGCGGCGGCCCTCGAGGCCCTCGAGGCCTGCGGGCTCCGCTACGACCGGCCCCGCGAGGGCGCCTTCCGCCTCCTCCGGAGGCTCGGCCGGTTCGACTCCGACGACGAGAACTTGGAGGTCCTCCGCTACGGTCTGAGGACGGCATTCCCGGAGGAGGTCGCAGCGGCCGCCCGCGAGGCCGCCCGGCGCGGCTTCGACCGCTCCGGGCGGGTGGACCTCACCGCGCTCGACGTCCTCACGGTGGACGGCCCGCGCACGCGAGAGATTGACGACGGGCTGTCCATCGAGCCGCGCCCAGGTGGCGCCCTCCGCCTCGGCGTCCACATCGCGGATCCAGCCGCGTTCAGCGCGCCGGGCGACGCGGCGGACCGCGAGGCGCTCTCGCGGTCCGTGAGCCACTACCTTCCCGACCGCCGGCTCCCGATGTTTCCGCCCGCCATCTCGGAAGAGGCCGCGAGCCTCCTGCCGGGCGAGGAGCGGCCCGCGCTCAGCGTTCTCGCCGAGGTCTCCGCCTCGGGCCGCGTGGAGTCCTTCGAGATCGTGCGGTCCATCGTGCGATCGCGGGCGAGGCTCGACTACGACGGGGTGGACCGAACGCTGCGGTCCGGCGACGGTCCGTACGCGCGGCAGCTCGAGCGCCTCGCGGAGCTGTCCGAGCGGCTCGAGCGGCAGCGCGTGGCCGCGGGGGCGGTCGTTCTTCGCGTTCCCGAGGTCGAGATCCACGTGGATCGGGGCGAGATCCGCCTCGAACGCCGCGACCCCGCCTCGCCCGCCCAGCGCCTCGTCTCGGAGGCGATGGTGCTCGCCGGCGCCCTCGCCGCGCGCTTCTCGATCGAGCGCGGGATCCCGGTGATCTATCGCCGGCAGGACCCGCCGGACCGGCCCCTGCCCCTGCCCGCTCCCGCAGACGACGAGATCGTCGCCGCGCGCCGCCTCCGTCGGGCGCTGCGGCGCGGGGAGGTGAGCCTCGCACCCGGCCCCCACCACGCGCTCGGGCTTCCCGCCTACGCGCAGGCGACCTCGCCCCTGAGGCGGTACCAGGACCTCGCCACGCACCGGCAGATCAGCGCCGTCCTCGCCGGGAGAGAGCCGGTCTACGACGCCGCCTCGCTGCAGCGCATCGCCGCCACCACGGAGCGGGCAGAATCCGACGGTCGGAAGGCGGAGCGGGCGAGCGAGCGCTACTGGATGCTCCGCTGGTACGAGTCCCGGCAGGGGGCGCGCGTGCACGCCGTCGTCGCGGACACGACACCGCGCCCCGTCGTCGTCCTCGAGGACACGCTCCTCGAGGAGGTGGTCCCTGCCCTCGCCGACGCCGAGCCCGGCGACCGGGTGCAGCTCGAGGTCGTCCGTGTCGTCCCGCGGGCCGACCTCCTGGTTCTGCGGCCGGTGTAGGGGTCGGCCCGGCGGCCGGGCGGGGCGTCCCCGGTGCGCGCGCGCCCGTGTGCTAGCATCGGCGTTTCGCGGTGGCGGGGTCCCGCTCGAGGTGGCGGCCCGGAGGCTACAGAGGGTGGGACGGTGGGTGCGCGTGGCGGAAGCCCGGGACATCCCGCCCGGAACGGGCCGGGCCGTCGAGGCCGACGGGCAGTGGGTCGCGATCTTCAACGTGGACGGATCGTGGTTCGCCGTGGACGACACCTGCCCGCACCAGGGAGCCTCCCTCGGCGAGGGCACGCTCCACGAGGGGAGGGTGATCTGCCCGTGGCACTCCTGGATGTTCGACGTGCGCACGGGGGCCTGCCCGCGGATCCCCGGCGTCTGCGTGGCGACGTTCGCGGTGCGGCTCGTGGGGGGAGCCGTCGAGGTCGAGCTGCCCGATCCGGCCGAAGGAGGAGCGGCCGATGCTCGTGAAGCGGCCTCGTAGGCTCACGCTGCGGGACCGGCTCTACCTGCCGAGCATCCTGCAAGGGCTCGCCGTCACGTTCCGTCACCTTTTCCTCCGCAAGGACACGATCCAGTACCCGGAACAGAGGCGGGAGTTCGGGCCCGGTTACCGCGGCGTGCCCGCGCTCGTTCGCGACGAGCAGGGCCGGGAGAAGTGCGTCGCCTGCTACATGTGCCAGTGGGTATGCCCGCCCCTCGCCATCACGATCGAGGCGGCGGAGTACCCGCCCGGCCATCCCCTCCACCACATCGAGAAGTACCCGAAGCGCTTCGAGATCAACATGCTCCGGTGCATCTACTGCGGCCTGTGCGAAGAGGCCTGCCCGGAGGAGGCGATCTTCATGTCGAAGACCTACGCCGTCGTCGGCCTCTCGCGCGAGCTGATGATCTTCGACAAGGAGAAGCTCTACGAGATCGGCGGGGTACGCCCGGACGACGTGCACAAGTGGAGCCCGGAGCGCAAGGGCGATCCGAGCCGCTCCCACGTGCCCGGCGAGGAGATCGTCCGGATGTGCTCCGGGACCCACTGAGCCGCCCGTGCGCAGCCGATCCCGGCAGGACCGCGGCTTCCGCCCCGCGGACTTCCAGCCGCCCCTCGCCCTCGATCGCTGGATCCTTCGGGAGAAACCCGTGGCGGATGCCCTGGAGCTCGACGTCCTGATCGTCGGCGCGGGCCCGGCGGGTCTCGCGGGAGCGATCGAGCTCGCACGCCTCGCGCGGGAGGCGGCGGAGCGCGGCCGCGGGCCGGCGACGCTCGAGATCGGGGTGCTCGAGAAGGCGGACCGGCTCGGCGGCCACTGTCTGTCCGGCGCCGTCGTCAACCCGGTCTCGCTCCGCGAGCTGTTTCCGGACGTGCCCCTCGAGGAGTTCCCCTTCCGGAGGAAGGTCGCGCGGGATCGCGTCTACCTGCTGACCGAGCGCGGCCGGCTGCGCGTTCCCACACCGCCGCCCATGCGCAACCACGGCTTCTTCGTGGCCTCCCTCTGCGAGATCGTCCGCTGGCTCGGCGAGAGGGCCGAGGCCCTGGGCGTGAACGTCTTCACCGGGTTCCCGGCGGACGCGCTGCTCGTCGAGGGCCGGCGCGTCGTCGGAGTCCGCACGGCCCCCTCGGGGCTCGGGCGCGACGGGAGCCCCGGTCCCGACTACGCGCCGCCCACCGACCTCGTGGCGAAGGTCACGGTGCTCGCCGAGGGCACGCGGGGCTCCCTCGCGCAGGCGTACTTGAGATGGCAGGGGATCGGCGCCCCCAACGAGCAGACCTACGCGCTCGGGGTCAAGGAGGTCTGGCAGACGGGGCGCGTCCCGGACGCCGTCATCCACACGCTCGGCTGGCCGCTCCCCCCCGACGCGTTCGGCGGGAGCTTCGTCTATCCGATGGCGGACGACCTGGTCGCCCTCGGTCTCGTCGTCGGGCTCGACTACGCCTCGCGCGACCTGGACGTGCACGTGCTGCTGCAGCGCCTCAAGACCCACCCGGTCCTGCGGGACGTGCTCGAGGGCGGGCGGCTCCTCGAGTGGGGCGCGAAGACGATCCCCGAGGGGGGATACTGGTCGCTGCCGGACCGCCTCCACGGCGACGGGCTCCTCGTCGTGGGCGACGCCGCCGGGCTCGTCAACGTGGCCGCGCTCAAGGGCATCCACTACGCGATCCAGTCGGGCATCTTCGCGGCGCGGGCGATTCACGAGGCCCTCGTCGCGGGCGACGTTTCCTCCCGGACGCTGTGCCGCTACGACGCGGCCGTCCGCGGGAGTTTCATCGGCCGCGACCTGTGGCGAACCCGCAACATGCGGCCGGCCTTCAAGAAGGGTCTCTACCGCGGGGGGATCCGCGCCGCGCTCATGGCGGTCTCCGGAGGAGCGCTTTCGGGGCCGCGCATCCCGGTCGCGTCGGATGCGGAGGAGCCTCGATTCGAGGGGGGCGGCGGCGACTTCCGGCCGGACGGCAAGCTGACGTTCAGCAAGGTGGACGCGGTCTTCCATTCGGGCAACCGCACGCGCGACGCGATCCCCTCGCACCTGCTCCTCGGCCCCGACGTCCCCGCGGGCGTCGCCGAGTTCTACCGGCACATGTGCCCGGCGGGCGTTTACGAGATCCAGGGGGGCCGCCTCGTGGTCAACCCGCCGAACTGCGTGGACTGCAAGGCCACCGACGTCCTCGGGCCGCGCTGGACGCCCCGGGAACGCGGAAGCGGACCCGACTACAAGCTCATGTAGCGGACCGGCTCAGTCCGGCGGGATCACCAGGAGCTTCGTGTCCGGAGGAAGCGCCCGGTAGAAGGACGCCGCGTCGTCCGGGGCCAAGGTCAGGCGCACGCGGACCGTGTCGAGGGGCCGGATCCGCGCGACCGCGCGCAGGTCCGACCACCACTGTTCGAGCCTCGCGAGCAGGCGCGACCAGAACCCCGGCTCGCGCCCTCCGCTCGGGACGGACGTCAGGCGGATCTCGAGCGACAGGCCGCCCTCGTACCGCACGTGGTAGCGCGCGGGGACGGGGTAGAGCTCTTCGGGGGTCGGAGGGATCGGAATGACGGGCTCGCCCTGCTCGCCGTCGGCGTCCTCCCGCGGGGGCGGTGCCTCGATGACCATCCGCTCCCTCTCCCTCGGCGGGTCGAGCCGCCCGCCGGACCAGATCCGGCCCTGCCAGTCGGCCCGCGCCTCGCGCGAGAGGAAGGCGATCCTCGGCGTGCCGACCTCCACGCCGCGCACGGGCCACTCGTGGAGCACGGCCGCCCGCAGCATGAGCACGAGTCGGGAGCGGGGTCGGTCGAACACGACGTAGAAGTCCTTCCCGCGCGCCAGCTCGAGCCGCTTCGCGAGCAGCTCGTTCTCGCGGGCGAGCCGCGCGGCCTCCGGGTCGAGAGGATCCACACCGGCGGCGGCGGGGACGGCGGCGAGCAGCGCGGCGGCTGCGAGCGCGGCGACCCTCCGACCCCGCGGCGCCGCGGGAAGGGTGCCGCTTGCGCCTGCCGGCGGTTGTCCCATAGGGTCAGAAGATGTAGACGGGGGTACCGGTCGGAGCCGTCCGCC
>JBBIHW010000205.1:0-6100 GCA_037446795.1 Acidobacteriota bacterium | reverse complement strand
CGGGGACGATTCTCACCCGCTCCGGGACGACCTCGAGGGGAAACACGGCGATCTCCTTGTCTTCCTCGAGGACCTCGGGCCGCGTGGCCGTCGCGTAGGTGATCGGCGACGCAGCGTTGGTCCGGAGCGCCTCGACGAAGGCCGCGGCGGCCTGCTCGTCGGCGACGATCGCGACGTGGACGTTGCGCGCCTGCAGGTGGCGGCGGATCGCGGCGTTGACCTCCTCGAGCGTGAGGTCCGGCAGGCGCCGCGCCAGCTCCTCCCCGAGGCTCGCGCGGCCGTAGAACCTCCCGTCCATCTCGTAGCCGAGGCGGCGCGAGAGGGTCTGGGTCCAGAGCCGGCTGTAGTGGAGCAGGAAGCTGCGGGTCGCCTCGAAATCCTCCCGGGTCAGGCCGTTCCGGACGAGCCGATCCAGCTCCCGCAGCGCCTGCCGCACCGCGAAGTGCGCGTGCTCCGGAGCGACGGGCCGGATCCAGATGGAGAAGTACTGCTGGCGCCTCGGGATGTTGGGATGCGGGAAGGTGGATCCGCCGTCCTGGACGAAGCTCTCCACGTAGGAGTAGTCGCCGTAGTTGAGACCGCGGTCCCCGCGCATGCGCTGCATGAGCACGCCGTTGAACGTCCGGTGCTCGCCCAGGTAGGAGTTGGCGACGAACAGCGGGTAGAAGTCCTCGTCCGCCCGCGTGACGTCCAGGGGGAAGCCGATCGAGATCGCCCAGGCGCGCGCCGGCTTGGTCACGACGGTGACCTCGATTCCCTCGGCCCTCCTCGGACGGGGAAGCTCCCCCCGCGCGGGCCGGCCGGCGGGAAGCCGCCCGAGATCGGCGAGGACCCGCGCGACGAACTCCTGCCCGAAGCCGCCCGCGACCCCCAGCTCGACGTTGTCCCGAGTGAAGCGGGACGCGTAGAACGCCTTCACGTCCTCGAGGCCGATGGCGCGGAGGCCCTGCACGGTGCCCACCACCGGCCTCCCGTACGGGTGCCCCGCGAAGATCATGGACTCGAGGGTCTCTTTCCCCAGGTTCTCGTCGTCGGTCGCCCGCAGCCGCGTCGTCAGCGCGTTCAGATGGTCCTCCCGCAGCCTCTCGAAGTCGGCGGCGGCGAAGCCCGGCTCGAGGAGCACCTCCGAGACGATCCCCCAGTACCGCTCCAGGTTGTCCCTGTGCACGGTGCCGGTGACGACGGTGACCTCCCGGTCCGCGCGGACCTCGATCGAAGCGGCGAGCGGGTAGAGCGCGTCGAGCAGCTCCGCGTAGCTCCTGCGGGCCGACCCGCCTTCTGCGAGCAGCGCCGCGGTCAGCGCCGCGAGGCCCTCCTTCCCCTTCGGATCGTCGGCGCTCCCCACGTGGAAGAGGATGCGCAACGCCACGAGCGGGCTCGCGGGCGAGGGCAGCAGCGTCACGGGGACGGAGGAAGTCTCGGGCGCAGGGCGCATCGTCACCAGGCCTCCGGATCGAGTCGCGCAGCCCCCGGCGAGGAGCCCCGCCGCGAGGGCCGCCGCGGCGTACGGGCGGGCCTCGAGCCTCACGGGACGGGCTCCCGCTCGTGAGCGAGGGTCACCACGGTGCGGTTGTCGGGGCGGAAGTACGCTCGAGCGACCCTGCGCACGTCCTCCGCGGTCACCGACTCGAGGGTGGCGTAGGTCCGTTCCAGGGCCGACACCTCGCCCGTGAGCTGGAGGATCTCGCCGAGGGTCACGGCCACGCGGTCGGGCGTGTCGAGCGACTGGAGGAAGGAGTACCGGATGTGGCTCTTGACCGCCGCGAGCCGCTCCGCCGGCAACGGCTCCCGGGCGAGCCGGTCCAGCTCGGCGTAGATCGCGTCGCGGACCGCGGGGACGCGGGCCGGGTCCTTGACCCGGGCGAGCACGACGAACAGCGTCGGGTCGCGGTGGGCCTCCTGGCCTCCGTACAGCGACTCGACCCACTGCTTGTCGAGGACCAGCTCCTTGTGGAGCGGGCTCGTCTCCGAGAAGGCCGCCTGCGCCAGCACGTCGAGCGCGCGACCGTCGCGGTCCTCCGGCGAGAAGGCGGGCACGTGGTAGGCGACGGCGAGGTAGGGAAGGGTCGGGTTCTTCCAGGCGACGTGAGCCGTCTTCTCCCGGTCCTGGGGAGGCTCCACCGGGGGCTCGATCCTCGCCGCGCCGGGCTCCCAGGGCCCGTAGAACTTCCGCGCCGCCTCGATCACGCGGATCGGCTCGACGTCGCCTGCGACGACGAGAACCGAGTTGTCCGGCCGGTACCACCGGCGGAAGAACTCGAGGCTGTAGTCGTACTGGTTGGGCATGTCCTCGATGTCCTTGAGGAAGCCGATCGTGGTGTGCTTGTAGGTGTGGCGCTCGTAGGCCGTGTCCTGCAGCTTCTCGAACAGGGAGACGAGCGGGACGGAGGAGCTCTTGTTGTACTCGCCGAGCACCGCGCCCGCCTCCTTCTGGAACGCCTCGAGGGTGTACTTGAGGTTCATGAAGCGGTCGGCCTCGATGTCCATGAGGGTCTCGAGCGCGGAGGAGGAGGCCGTGATGTGGTAGCAGGTCCAGTCGTCCGTGGTGAAGGCGTTGGAGTCGGCGCCGATCCGGCGCAGGACGTCGTTGTACCGGGAGGCCGGGTAACGCTCGGTCCCGCGGAACATCATGTGCTCGAAGAAGTGGGCGAACCCGGAGCGGCCCGGCTCGACCTCGTTGCGCGAGCCGGCGCGGACGACGACGTAGTGCGCCAGCAGCCCCGGCGTGTCCATGGGGACGACCACGACCCGGAGCCCGTTCGGCAGAGTCGTCTCGGTGACGGGATACGGGAACACCTTTCGCTCGGACCCCTCGGCGGCGAGGGCGAGGATCGGGAGCAGGGGCGAGGCGACGCCCAGGAGGACGAGCCCGAGGGCGAGGCGTCCGGTCACTTCCATCGGCCTCCGATCCACCGCGCCGGCGTTCCGGCGCGCGCGGAAGCGCGGAGGATAGCACGGGCGGGCGCGGCCCCCCTCCCGCGCCGCGCCGGAGGAGGCTCAGCTCACGAGGGTGCCGCGGCGTCCGAGGACGCCCGCCGCGTCTCCGCCGAGCCGGCGTGGCGGCGCGGAGCGAGGACCATGCTCATGTCGCGGTTGACGATCTCTCCGGGCGCCGACTCGACGACCGCGGTGTCCGAGAGGATCTCGATCACCCGGTCGAGCACCCTGCGGCCGTTCTCGGGCCGGCGGAGGTCGCGCCCCCGGAACATGATCGTGACCTTCACCTTGTCGCCCTCGCCCAGGAAGCGGCGGACGTGGCCGAGCTTGGTCGCGAGGTCGTGCTCGTCAATGCCCGGGCGCAGCTTGATCTGCTTGACCGTGATGCGGGACTCCTTCTTGCGCGCCTCGCGGGCCTTCTTGGCCGCCTCGAACTTGTGCTTGCCCCAGTCCATGATGCGGACCACGATCGGGCGAACGTCGGGGGCCACCTCGACGAGGTCCAGACCTTGCTCCTCGGCGAGTCGCCGAGCTTCTTCGATGGGGACGATGCCGATCTGCTGGCCGCTGGCATCAATGAGTCGGACGGGGCTCAGACGGATCTGTTCGTTGACACGGACCTTCTCGTCGATTCCGCACCTCCTGACAGAAAGGACCGGGCGTCCGACCCGGTCTCGACCCGCCGGGCGAATATACCATCCGCCCCGACCACCGGCCAAGGCCGCGTCGTTGCCGACCCGCAGCCGGCCGACCTTAATATACGGGCTTCCCCGGACGGAGGCCGCCCGTGACCGAAAAGCCCGGTCCCCTCGCGCGATCCGTCGGCGGCGGGAGCCTCGAGCTCGTCGAGGGGGACATCACGGCGCTCGAGGTGGACGCCATCGTCAACCCGGCGAACACCGCGCTCGAGCTGGGCGGCGGCGTGGCCGGGGCGATCCGCCGGAAGGGCGGCCCCGCGATCCAGGAGGAGTGCCGCCGGATCGGCCGCTGTCCCGAGGGCGGGGCCGTGGTCACGGGGGCGGGAAAGCTCCCTGCGCGCTTCGTGATCCACGCGGTCGGTCCCGTGTGGGGGAGGCAGCCCGAGGCCGAGAGCGACCGCCTGCTGGCCTCGGCCTGCCGGGAGGCGCTCGCGCGGGCGCGCGAGCGGGGGCTCGGCTCGATCGCCCTGCCCTCGATCTCGACGGGGGTGTTCGGCTTTCCCATCGAGCGGGCCGCACCGATCCTGCTCCGGACCGCCGCGGAGCACCTCGCGTCGGGCGCGCCCCCGCGCCGGGTCGTCTTCTGCCTCTACGGCCAGGACGCGTTCGAGGCCTACCGGCGGGCGCTCGACTCGTCGCTGCCGGCCTGACCGCAGCCCTCCCGCTCGGCGACGTATTCCGCGGTGACGACCGTGTGGATGCCCCCCCGCACGTTGAAGTCCCCGACCACCCTCATGCGCCGCGGCCTCGCCGCGGCCACCAGGTCGTCCAGGATCCGGTTGGTCACCTCCTCGTGGAAGTGGCCCTCGTCGCGGAACGACCAGACGTACAGCTTGAGCGACTTCAGCTCGATGCAGGTGCGGTCCGGGACGTAGGAGACGCGGAAGGTCGCGAAGTCGGGCTGTCCGGTCCGCGGGCAGAGGCACGTGAACTCCGGAATCGTGAACTCGATCGTGTAGTCGCGGCCGGGCTGCGGGTTCGGGAAGGTCTCGAGCTTGCGTTCCGGCCGGGTCGTCATCGCTCGAAAGAGTCTAGCGAAGCGGCACCGGACGGGGCCAGCCGCCAGGGCGCGTCGCAGGGGCGGACCGGGGCCCGGCGCGGGCCTGCGGATCTCTTGCAGCGGCCAGGCGAGGCGGGCTCCCCCGGGCACCGTGATTGCTAGGAAACTGATGGCGATGACACACCGCCGTTCCTCCCCCCGGACGGCGGAAGCCGAGGAGGGCCCGCGACCCGAGCGGGCCCTCCCGCTCTCTCTGTCGCGAGGGCGGCCATGAGCGACGGCTTCGGGCTCTGCCTTCTGGCCTCGATCCTGGCGGTCTCGCTCGATTCTCCCCCGGCGGACCGCCCACGTCCGAGCGAGAGGTACTCCTTCTCGACGTATCGCGAGCGCGCCGGCGCGCTGACGGCTCTCGTGGACGGCTATCCGGCGTCGCTGCGCGCGGGCGACCCCTACATTCCTCTTCCGGTCGCAGTGGGCTGGAGCGGTCCGGAAAGGCTCGAGCTGACGCCCGAGTCCTTCCGGCTGGTGGACGGAGAGGGGCGTGCCTATCCGGCGGCCTCGTACCGCGAGGTCCTCGAGCGTTACGCCAAGTTGACGTTCGACCGTTCGATCTTGCGGGGCCGGCCGATGGTCATCGGCCAGCAGTTCGCGAACTACTCGCCCGTGCCCGCCCGCTTCTTCCCCCCGGTGGACTTCCCGACGCGAACGGCGAGGGTGGAGCTGGCTCGTTTCACCTGGTTCCAGGACGTCCTCTACTTCCCCAACCCGGGCGCAGGTCTCGACGGCGTGCTGTCGCTGCTGGTGTCTCCCCGCGGCGCCGCCGAGCCCGTCGAGGTCAAGTTCCGCGTTCAGGGAGTTCGGACCGCACGGCACCGGTAGCCCTCGCCCTCGGGCGCGGTTCCCTGCTCGGATCCTTCGACCTCGTTGACATGGAAGCCGCCCACCTTCTCGAAGGTCGCGCTCCGGTCAGCGTGTCGGCCGGCAGCGGCGCGGGATGCTCCGCGGGAGCGGTCGCGGCCTTCGCCGGGATGCCGCCCGGCACCCGGATGCTGAACACGCACCACCACGTCCTTCGGGTGCACGCGGAGCGCGCCGGCCGCGACGAGGTCCGCGAGTTGCGCGTTCGAGGCGCATCGTCCCGGGGATCGCGCTGCCATCGAAGGCCCCGCCCGAAGGCGCAGCGGGAAGCTCGTGCACGAGCTCGGTCGCACCCCTCGACGTCTCGCCCGCAGGTCAGAGGGGTTCCCGGACCCGCGAGCCGGGCATCCGCTCCCCGGCCACGGCCGAGCGCCGGCGGAGATGCTCCCGGCGCGGGGGGGGGGGGGGGCGGCGGCGCGGAGGGGCGGCTCGTGCTCCCGGCCCCCAAATGGGGCGCGCCCGGCGTCGCCCCCCCCGGCCCGCGGCCCATAGACGCCCCCGGGCCCCCGGTAGGCAGGATCCTGCTCCCCCGGGGGCGTTTAGGGTC
>JBBIHW010000204.1:0-6109 GCA_037446795.1 Acidobacteriota bacterium | reverse complement strand
CACGGTTTTGCAGACCGTTGCCTTACCACTTGGCTACGCCGCCGGAGCATCGGGACGATCTCGACCTGGCGAAAGCCAGGCAATATACCGCCCTGCTCTCGCGCCGGTCAATCTCGCGGCCGCGAGACCACCGCGCGCTCGCCGTCCTCCTTGACGGCGTCGCGTGCCCCGAGCTAGGCTGCTTCCGGTTCCGTTAGGGGTGCTCGGCGACCGGCCGAGCTGAGAAAAGACCCTCGAACCTGATCTGGGTAATACCAGCGTAGGGAAACGGAACGTGCGGCACGAAACGCATCCCGAAAACCCCTCCGGCGATCCGTTCCCTCGCGTTCGCGCCCGCGGGACCGTCACGCTCCGCGCGGCGTGGAGGGTGGCGGTGGCGCGCGGCGGTGCACTCCCGAATCGTGTCCTGCTGGCGGCGGCGGCGCTCGCCTTCGCCTGGGCCGTCTCGATCGCATGCAGCTGGGCTGTGGAGGCGCGAGAGGAGGCGCCGCAGCAGGCGTCCGAGGGCGCCCCAGGACTCCTCGAGTCGTCCGGCGAGGAGGACGGCTCAGGGCCGGCAGAGCCCGGCAGGCCGCGAGACGAGAAGCCCCCTCCCCTGCCCTCGGGCCTCGTCGAGGAGGTGGTCGTCCGCGGCGACCTGGCCCGGGAGCGGGACACGCCGGCCACCTTCACGGATCTCGGCCGGGAGGAGATCGGCTTCCGCCACCGCGGGCAGGATCTGGGCGTGCTCCTCGGCGACACGCCGAACGCCTATGCCTACTCGGACGCCGGCAACGGCGTCGGCTATTCGTACCTGAGCCTCAGAGGATTCGACCAGAGGCGGATCGCCGTGTACGTCAACGGCGTCCCGCTCAACACGCCCGAGGAGCACCAGGTCTACTACATCGATCTCGCCGACTTCGCCGAGTCGGTGGACCGCCTCCAGGTCCAGAGAGGGACGGGGACCGCGCTCTACGGCTCGCCCGCTGTGGGCGGCGCCGTCAACATCGAGACGGGCCACCTGAAGACGACCGAGGGCGGAGAGCTGAAGCTCGGCTACGGGTCCTTCGACACCCGACGAGTCTCGGTGCGCTACGGCGGTCCGATCGCGGGCGGGCGCTGGGCCTGGGCGGTGCGGGCGGCGCGGGTGAGCAGCGACGGCTACCGCGTTCCCTCCTGGACCCGCCACGCCTTCTACCAGCTCTCCTTCGAGCGGTTCGGCGCGGAATCGCTGTTCAGGATCCACCTCTTCGGCGGTCCCGAGCGGACGCAGCTCGCCTACTTCGGCGTGCCGCGGTCGTGGCTCGAAGGCGGCCTCACGGGCGATGCGGACCGCGACCGCCGCGTCAACCCCCTCCGCCCGGGAGAGACCGACTCGTTCGTCCAGCCGCACCTGCAGCTCCTCCACGACTGGCACGTGGCCGGGGGCCTCTTCTTCGGGAACACGGTCTACGCGATCCAGGGCCGGGGCTTCTTCCGGCAGTTCTTCCCCGAGCTCTGCTACGACCCTTCGGACCCCGCCCCCGGGCAGCGGTCCACGCGCGAGTGCGCCGACGCGCCGAACGTCACGGAGGCCTGGCTGCGGCGCTGGATCGGCGAGCGGCAGTTCGGCTGGGTGCCGCGGGTGAGCTGGGACCACCGGGGCGGGAGCCTGACTGCAGGGGCGCAGCTCACGGTCCACGCCGGGCGGCACGAGGGGAGGCTCCTCGAGGGCGACATCGGTGGGGCTCCCGTCGCCGGCACGCCCGGCCTCTACGACTACCGGAACCGCAAGACGACCTACGCCCTGTTCGTGCGGGAGAGCCTGAGACCGCGGCCGCGCCTCACGGTGAACCTGGAGCTGCAGGCGACCGCCCATCGCCTCTCGATGAGCAGGGACCGCGTGGGACAGCGCGCGTGGGAGTCCCGCTACGGATTCCTCACCCCGCGGGTGGGCCTCAACTGGAACGTGGACGACCGGTGGAACCTCTACGCCGTGGTCTCCACCGCCCGCAGCGAGCCCGCCTTCAGCTTCGTGTTCAACCCGGAGGACCCCTCGGCCGACCCCGCCTCCTTCTTTTCGAGCTGCGACTCCGAGGGGCGGCGGTGCAGCGGCGCCGTGGCCCGCCCCGAGCGGCTGCGCGACTACGAGGCCGGCGCGGGCTACGCCCACGGCGCGCTTCGCCTCAAGACGAACCTCTACCGCATGGAGTTCCGCGACGAGTTCGTGCCGGCCGGAGGGCTCGACAGGAACGGCCTCCCGATCCTCCGCAACGCGGGCCGCTCCGTCCACGAGGGAATCGAGCTCGAGGGGAGCGGGATGCTGCCCGGAGACATCGAGCTGAGCGGTTATCTGGCCGTCAGCCGCGACGCGCTGCGGGAGCACCGCGAGTTCCGGCTCGACCCGGGCTCGAGCGCGCCGGTCGAGGTGGACCAGTCGGGCAACCGCATCGCCTTCTTCCCCGACCACCTCGCCCGGCTGAGGGTCGGCCGGCGGCTCGGCCCGGTCAAGCTCTCCCTCGGCGCCCGCCGCGTGGGGAGGATCTTCCTCGACAACAGCCAGAACGAGCGCAAGAACCCGGCGGCCCGCCTCGAACCCTCCTGGGTGGACAAGAACATCGAACCGTTCACGGTCGTGGACCTCGACGGGACCGTGGAGCTGACCTCGCTCGCACGGGGCTCCGGCAGGACGCTCGCGCTCGACGTGCACGTGGACAACCTGCTCGACCGGCGCTACGCCGCCTTCGGCTACTCCTATCCGAACCCGTACGGCTCCGCCGTGCCCGGCTGGTGCTCGCCGAGCTTCTGCTCGGAGTTCATCCCGGCTGCGACACGCAACGTCTTCGTCGGCGTCGCGCTCGGCTTCTGATGACCGGGCTCGACGCCGCGGTGGTCGCGGCCTTTCTCGCCGGGACCGCGGCGCTCGGCCTGCGCGCCTCGCGCCGCGGGAGCGATCGAGCCGCCGACTACCTGGTCGCGGGCCGGAGCCTCGGCCTCGGCTCCTTCGTCGTGACGCTGGTGGCGACTTGGTACGGGGGCGTGCTCGGTGTGGGCGAGTACGCCTACCGCCACGGCCTGTCCAACTGGCTCGTCCTCGGCGTGCCGTACTATGTGGGGGCGCTGCTGTTCGGGGTGCTTCTGGCGGAGCGGGCGCGGCGGCTCGCACGGTACACGGTCCCGGACATCCTCTACGAGCACTACGGGCGCGCCGCGGGCCGGATCGGCTCGGCCACCGTCTTCGCGCTCTCGCTGCCCGCCCCGTACCTGCTGATGCTCGGCGTCCTCGTGCGAAGGATGACGGGGATGGACCAGTCGCTCGCCGTGGCGCTGTCGGCCGTCTTCTGCGCGGCCTACGTCGCGGCTCGCGGCTTCCCGTCGGTGGTCGGGACGAAGGGCCTGCAGTTCGCGCTCATGTACGGAGGGTTCCTCGTGCTGCTTCCCGTCGCAGCCGCCAGCTCCGGCGGGTGGGAGTTCCTGCGGGAACGGCTTCCGGCCGAGGCGTTCACGCCTCTCGGGGGCCGGAACCTCTCCTACGTGCTGGCCTGGTACTTCATCGCGCTCCAGACCCTCGTCGAGCCGACGTTCTTCCAGCGCTGTTTCGCTGCGAGGTCGCCGGCCGTGGCGCGCCGGGGCGTGCTCCTCGCCATCGGCCTCTTCGCCCTGTTCGACGGGCTGACGACGTTCACCGGGATGTACGCGCGGGCGCTGCTGCCCGACCTCCCGTCGGGCGTGAACGCCTTCCCGGCCCTCGGCGAGGCGCTGCTGCGGCCGCCGCTGGCCGGCCTCTTCTACTGCGGCCTGCTCGCCACGATCATGTCCACCGTGGACTCCTTCCTGTTCGTCGGCGCCGCCGCGGTGGGCCGGGATCTCGTCTGGCGCTCCTCGCGCGGGCGGGCCGATCAGGTGCGCTGGTCCCACGCGGGTCTTGCGGCCTCGGCCGCCCTGGCGACGGCCGTGGCCGTGACCTCCGAGTCCGTCGTCAACCTCTGGTACGGGTTCGGGAGCGTGGGGACGGCGGTGCTCCTCCTCCCGCTGCTCGGAGCCTTCTACCCCGCCCTGCGGCCCGCTCCGGGGTTCGCTGCCGCGGGCATGGCGGTCGCGGGCGCGGTCACACTGGCCTGGCTCGCCGGGATGCTCGCGGCCCCTGCCGGCGAGCCCTGGCTCGGTCTCGAGCCGATCTACCCGGGGCTCGCCGCAGCTGCCGCGACCCACGGGCTCGGGATCCTCGCGTCGCGTGCCCGCGGGGGGAAGACCTGCACGACGGGACCCTGAGCGTGCACGGACGGCGGCTTCGGGGCATACTCTGAGACATGAATGCCACGCTGGCGCCTTCGTTCCTGGTGGCGGTCCCGCAGCTCGTGGACCCGAACTTCCGGCAGACCGTCGTTCTGCTGCTGCAGCAAGGCGACGAGGGGGCGCTCGGGGTCGTCGTCAATCGCGAATCGCCGCTGCTGCTCAAGGACCTCTGCCGCAATCAGGAGATCCCGTACGCCGGCGATCCCGCGAAACGAGTCCGCGTGGGCGGCCCCGTCCAGCCGCAGCAGGGGCTCGTCCTCTACAGCGCCGACCACCCGGACCTCGAGGGCCGGCTGCTGATGGACGGGCTTCACATTTCCGCATCCTCGGGAACGCTGACGCGCCTGTGCGCCCTTCAGGAGGGGCGGTTCCACTGTTACATGGGCTACGCCGGCTGGGCCCCGGGGCAGCTCGAGAAGGAGATCTCCGAGGGCTCGTGGATCATCTCCGAGGCGGACCCCGAGATCGTCCTCGACTACCCGCCGGAGGGGATGTGGCTCAAGGTCCTCCGCGACAACGGCATGGACCCGACCTCGATCGTCCCCGGCGGCGGAGACCCGTCGTAGCCGGGGCACCGTCATTCCGGCGAGAGCCGGAATCCAGAGCCTGCGAGACCTGAACCCCGGCTTCCGCCGGGGTGACGGAGTCCTTCGTGGATCATCCGGGCTACGGCAGGAACCGCTCCGGGTGGGCCAGCTTTTCGGGCAGGTACCTCTCGATCACGTAGTTGAGCCCCCACCGCGCCAGCGCCTGCTGCTCGGCGCGCACGCCCATCTGGACCAGCTCGGACATCGCCTCCGCCCACGGCTTGTGGATCTTGAAGAAGGGGTCGTTGCGGACGGCGTCCTTCGCCCGCTTCAGGTCCACCTCCTTCAAGGGGTGCGTCGGGAGCCGGTAGTCCACGATGTCCCGCGGCGTGACCCCGAGGAAGCGGGCCTGAGGAACGCAGAAAAACCGGTTGACGTGGGCCGCGTTGCCCGAGCCGACCTTGAGCGTCCGGTAGATGTTCGAGATCCCATAGGGGTCGCAGTCCACGAAGGCATAGACCGGCAGCCTGCACTGGTCCGAGAGGCGTCGGACGAAGCGGCGGGTCGCGCGCGTCGGTACGCCGGCCATGGACACGAGGATGCAGCCGGCCTTCTTCCAGAACTTGTGGCTCTGCAGGCGCTGGAACATGCCGCCCGTCTCGATGCACAGGATGAACTTCGCCTTGGTCTCGAACGTCAGGTGCTCGACCAGGGAGGGGATCGAGTAGGCGCCCGAGCCGAACCGGGTGCAGTCAATCCGCTCCACCCTGCCGGTCTCGAGGTCCGTGTCGTAGACGATCAGCTCGCCCGCCACGGCACCGCCGTGCTCGTCCGGGACGAACCGCAGCTGCTCCCGGCTGACGCCGGCCACCGAGAACATCGCCTCGATGTCGTCCATCACCGTGTCCGACTCGGCCTGCTCGTCGAAGCGCGCCTCGCCCCAGTTCTTCGACTGGTAGTAGGCGTCCCGCTTGGTGGCGAAGTCGTTGGTCTCGACGAGCTCCTTCGAGAGCGCCATCATCTTGAGGGTCTGGGCGAAGGTCTTCGCCGTGGTCACGGTGAGGGTGCGGACCGACTTGCCCTTGCCGATCTCGAAGTAGCCGCGCTTCGGGTCGTACCGGACGTTGCCGAGGGAACGGATGGGGAAGACGACCTCCGGCTTCGCGTGCTTCTCGATCCGCCGCTCGATGGCGGAGGCGACGTCCCGGATCGCGTCGAGCGTGACCCGGTCGAGCCGCGCCTTCTCGGCCTGCGGTGACCTCACCCCCGGTTTCCCTCCGCTCGGCCGCGCCGCGAGCGCCGCGCCGGCCGGCCGCGCAACATAGCAC
>JBBIHW010000203.1:0-6192 GCA_037446795.1 Acidobacteriota bacterium | reverse complement strand
CCCGGGCGCCTGCGGAGCCCCACCGGGAGCCGCTCGAGGCGCGGCCAGATGGGCGATCCCCGCGGCCGCCTCCTCGTCGTGGCGCACGACGACCTCGACGCCTCCGCGCGTGTCGTCGAGGAGCAGCCCCGAGACGGCGAGGTCGCGCGGGAGAAACGGGGCCTCGCGGATCGCTCGAACCGTCGAGATCACCCCGCGCCTCGCGTCCGGCGTCGCCCCGGCCCACTCGCGGAGGTCGCCCGGCCCGAACGCGTCGCGAGGGACGCCTCGCGCGCGGAACGCCTCGATGAAGCTCGCGGTGTCGAAACCGGACATCCGGCAGGAGCTGTGACCGAGGACGACGACCTCGGTCACTCCGAAAAGGAAGACGCCCAGGGCGAGCGACCGCAGCTCGCCACCGCCCGGCCCGAGCGCCGCCCCGGCCGTGCGCACGACGAGCGCCTCGCCCGCCGTCAGACCGAGCGCGGGGAGGATCATCGGATCGAGACGCGGGTCGAAGCAGGCGAGGACGGCCAGGCGCAGGGGCTCGGGAGGCGGCAGGGGGCGGGCCCCCCGCTCGCGGACGTACTCGCGATTCCCCTCGAGGATCCGTTCGAGAAGCATCTTCCCGGCCCGCGCTCCACGAGGTCGGGAGCGCACGCTCGCCCGTTCGGCGCGAACCTATCACGGCCGCGAGCGAAGGGTCAATCGCTGCGCGGAAGTCGGGCGGTCGCGCCGACAGCGGACCCGTGCGCCTCGCCGCGGACGAGCATCGGACGGACGAGCCACGTTTTCGGGTTGCGGGGAGCGGATCCGCGGACGCCGCCCGCGGCCCGCTCGGGCGGCCCCGAACCGACGGCGCGGCGAGGGCGGCGGGGGCCCGCACGGAAGGCTCCTCCCGGCTCGAAGCGCCCGAACCGCCTCCTCAACGTTGACACGGACGCGCCTGCGGCTGTAGCGTGGCGGCGTTCTCGGTACGTCGTCCGGCGATGGGAAGCGGGTGAGACTCCCGCACGGCCCCCGCCACTGTGACCGGGGACGCCACGGGCGACAGCCACTGGGCGCGAAGGATCGGCCGACCGGTTGCGCGCCTGGGAAGGAGCCCGGAGGCGGGCGATCCGGAAGTCAGGAGACCGGCCGGACGGCACGGCGCTGACCCGTCGGGGCACGGGCTCCAGCCGGCCGGACCTCCGGCGGCGGCCTCCCGTTTCCCGACCTTGTCGAACGGGAGGTTCGCATGGTGGTCGCATCCCTCGCCCGAGGTCATCGAGTTCCTCGCCGCCGGTGGGGCTGCCTCGTCCTGCTGGCCGCTTCGCCCCTCGCGCTCCCCGAGGGCCGCGCGCAGGTGCTCCCTTCGGGCCTGCGCGAGACCGTCGTCGTCACCGCGACGCTGAGCCCGGAGGAGGAATCCCAGGTCGGCTCCGCCGTCACGGTCATCACCCGCGAGGATATCGAGCGCCACGGCGCGCGCACGGTGCTCGAGGCCCTGCGCCTCGTCCCGGGTCTCGACGTGGTCCGCTCCGGGGGTGACGGCGCCGTCACGTCGGTGTTCCTTCGCGGCGCCGGCTCGGGGCACACGCTCGTCCTCGTGGACGGGGTGCGCGTGAACCCGGTCTACTTCCCCGGATTCGACTTCGGCCAGTGGACGACGGAAAGCATCGAGCGGATCGAGGTGGTCCGCGGCCCGTACTCCCCCCTGTACGGGTCCGACGCGATCGGCGGCGTGATCCAGATCCTCACCCGCGGGGGAGGCGGCAAGCCCGTCGGCTCCCTCGCCCTCGAGGGCGGCGACCGCGGGCAGCGCCAGGGCACCCTGTTCGCCTCGGTGGGCTCCGGGGCGCTCTCGGCGACGGCTTCCTATCGGGACGCTCGGGCGGATGGCGACCGGCCCAACTCCGACTGGCGGCAGCAGAACGGCTCCCTGCGGCTCGACATCCTGCCGGGCCGGGACGTCGCAGCGGCCGTCGAGGCCTCGGTCCTCGACGGGAAGCTCGGCGTCCCCGGGCCCGCCGGGGCCGAGACGCCCCGCGCGCGGAGCGCGACCCGGGAGGAAAGACTGGCGCTTCCCATCGCCTTCGATCCGACCCCGCGTCACGCGACGCGCCTGCTGTTCGCCCGCACCTCGTCGGAGCTGTCCTTCGAGGATCCCGACGCGAGCTTCGCCTCCACCACGCGGTCCACCACCTGGCAGGCGCGCTTGTCGAACACCTGGAGGACGGACCGTCAGTCGCTCACCGGTTTCCTGTCGTGGGAGCTCGGGGAGGTGAGACCCGAGGACACCTTCGGGACCGCGCTCTCGCGAGACCGCGTGCGGACGTGGGGAGCGGGCCTGCAGGAGAGCATTCGGGCCGGCGGAAGGTGGACGGTGACGGTCGGGGGGCGGCTCGATCGGCACAGCGCGTTCGGCTCGGCGGCGAGCCCCCGAGCCACGGCCGCGTGGCTGTCCAAGGATGCTCGCTGGAAGGTGCGCTTGTCCGCCGGCCGCGCCTTCCGCGCGCCCGCGCTGGGGGAGCTGTTCTTCCCGTTCACCGGAAACCCCGGCCTCGGTCCCGAGCGCTCGGCCTCGTACGAGGCCGGCTTCGAGCGGTACCTGCCCGAGGGGCGGATCGAGGCCTCCGTCTTCTGGAACCGGATCCGCGACCTGATCGTGTTCGACTTCGCGAGCTTCCGGAACGAGAACGTGGGTCGGGCGCGCGCGCGGGGTGTGGAGGTCGGCTGGCGGCAGCAGGTCCACCGGAAGCTCCACCTCGAGGCAGGCTACGCGTGGCTCGACGCGGAGGACCGGGCGACGGGACAGCCGCTGCTGCGGCGGCCGCGGCACCGCGCGTTCGCCGCCGCGGCCATCCGCCCGATCGCCCCCCTCAGGCTCGCGATCCGCGGGACCTTCAGCGGGCGGCGGCGCGACCTGGACCCGCTCACCTTCGAGAGCGTCGTCGCCACGTCCTACGTGCGGTACGATCTGTTCGCCCGCTACGAGGCGAAGCACGTGTCGCCCTATGTCGGGGTGGAGAACGCGGGCGACCGGCGCTACGAGGAGGCGAGGGGCTTTCCGGCCCCGCGGAGGCGGTACGCGGTCGGCCTCGAGTGGCGGCCCGGTCCCGGGAGGTAGGAGCTGCCCCGGATCACGCGCGTCTACACGCGAAAGGGGGACGACGGGACGACCTCCCTCGGCGGGGGACAGCGCGTCCCCAAGGACTCGCTCCGCATCGAAACCTACGGGACGGTGGACGAGCTCGCCTCGCAGATCGGCGTCGCCCTCGCCCTGGGTCTCGATCCCGCGATCGCGAGCGAGGTCCGCCGGATCCAGAACGAACTCTTCCACCTCGGCGCCGACCTCTGCGTCCTCGAGGAGGACAAGCAGCGCCTCGCCGGGCCCCGCATCGGCCAGCGCCACGTGGACCGGCTCGAGGGGCTGATGGACCGGCTGACCGCCGAGCTCGGTCCCCTCGAGGAGTTCATCCTGCCTGGAGGGAGTCCCGGGGCCGCCGCCCTCCACGTGGCACGCACGCTGTGCCGGCGGGCGGAGCGGCTCGCCGTCGCGCTCTCGCACGCCGAGCCGGTCGGCCCGTTCGTCGTCAGGTACCTGAACCGCCTCTCGGACGCCCTGTTCGTCCTGGCGCGAATGGAGAACCACCGGCGCGGCGTGAAGGACCCGCTCTGGGACAAGAGCGCCTGACTCTCGAGGGCGAAAGCGAGCGAGGAAGCCGGGGGGCCGGCGGCGAGCTCACTCGCTCACGGCGGCGGGAGAGCCCGCGGCGGCCCGCTCGCGAGCCCCGACCATGAAGTCGAGGCAGGCGATCAGGACCTCCCGCATCTGCGAGCGCTCGACGACCATGTCGAGCATCCCGTGCTCGAGCAGGAACTCGCTGCGCTGGAACCCGGCCGGAAGCTTCTGCCGGATCGTCTGCTCGATGACGCGCGGTCCCGCGAAGCCGATCAGCGCCTTGGGCTCCGCGATGATCAGGTCCCCCAGCATGGCGTAGGAAGCGGTCACCCCGCCCGTCGTCGGGTCGGTCAGGATCGAGATGAACGGGATCCCTTCCTCGTCGAGCCGCGCCAGCACGGCCGAGATCTTGGCCATCTGCATGAGGGAGATGGCTCCTTCCTGCATCCTCGCCCCGCCGGAGCACGAGACGATGATCAGGGGCCTTCTCTCGGCGAGCGAGCGCTCCGCGCAGCGCGCGACCTTCTCCCCCACGACGCTGCCCATCGAGCCCCCCATGAACGCGTACTCCATGACGCCGACCACCACCGGGTGACCGCCGAGCGTGCCGGTGCACGAGACGAAGGCGTCCTTGAGACCCGTCCGCTCCGCGTAGTCGCGCAGGCGGTCCCGGTACGGCTTGGTGTCCACGAACCCGAGCGCGTCCACCGGGGCGATCTCGGCGTCGAACTCCTCGTAGACCCCGCCGTCGAGGAGCTGCTCGAGCCGCTCGCGGGCGCCGATGCGGAAATGGTAGTTGCACTTGGGGCAGACGTTGGCGTTGGCGAGGGCCTCCTTCTTGTAGATGATCTCGCGGCAGTTCTCGCACTTGACCCAGAGCCCCTCGGGCACCTGGAGCTTCCGCTCGGGCGCGGGCTGTTTGGGTTGCTTTTCCTTCTTGAACCAGGCCATCGAGGTCCGCGAGGGGCTCCTGGCTCGGGCGATCCCGCCGGAAAGGGGGCTCCCTGAACTTACCAGCGCCCGGAGCGCGCGGTCAAGGAAGACCGCCGGCCCCTTACGTCTGACTTTCGCTTGGCCTGATTCCGCTGCCGTGTCCCGACAACGCCCCCGGAGGCCCCGACATCCAGCGGTCGGGGCCTCCCGAAGCTACGGCCCTTCCGGCATCCAGCGGCCGGAATCTTCTCAGAACTGGGCGACCTCCGTGGACTCCCGCAGCGCCAGGGTCGAGCACGCCCCGCCCGAGATCGCCTTGGCCACCTCGTCGAAGTAGCCCGTGCCCACCTCGCGCTGGTGCCGGGTGGCCGTGTAGCCGTGGGCCTCGCTGGCGAGCTCGGCCTGCTGGAGCTCGGCGTAGGCCGCCATGCCGCGCGCGCGGTAGGCGCGGGCGAGCTCGAAGGTGGCGTGGTTGAGCGCGTGGAAGCCCGCCAGGGTCACGAACTGGAACCGGTAGCCCATCGCGCCGAGCTCCCTCTGGAACCGGCCGAGTGCTTCCGCGTCGAGGTGCTTGCGCCAGTTGAACGAGGGCGAGCAGTTGTAGGCGAGCAGCTTGCCGGGGTGGCGCGCGTGGACGGCCTCGGCGAACCGGCGCGCCTCGTCCAGGTCCGGCGTGGAGGTCTCGCACCAGATCATGTCGGCGTAGGGCGCGTAGGCGAGGGCGCGCGCGATCGCCATCTCGACGCCGGCCCGCACGGCGAAGAACCCCTCGGGCGTCCTCTCCCCGGTCAGGAACCCGCGGTCGCGCGGGTCCACGTCCGAGGTGAGGAGCCTGGCGCTCAGCGCGTCGGTGCGCGCGATCAGGATCGTCGGGACGCCGGACACGTCCGCGGCCAGGCGGGCGGCGACGAGGCTGCGGATGAACTGGCTCGTGGGGACCAGCACCTTCCCGCCGAGGTGTCCGCACTTTTTCTCGGACGCGAGCTGGTCCTCCAAGTGGACGCCGGCCGCGCCGGCCTCGATCATCGCGTTCACCAGCTCGAAGGCGTTCAGGGGACCGCCGAAGCCGGCCTCGGCGTCCGCCACGATCGGGAGGAGCCACCGCCGCCCCGAGCGGCCCTCCGCGTGCTCGATCTGGTCCGCGCGCAGCAGCGCCTGGTTGATCCGCCGCACGAGGCGCGGAACGCTGTCCACGGGGTAGAGGCTCTGGTCGGGGTAGGTCGCCCCGCTCGTGTTCGCATCGGCTGCCACCTGCCAGCCGCTCACGTAGATCGCCTGGAGCCCGGCCCGGACCATCTGGACCGCCTGGCCGCCGGTGAGGGCGCCGAGGGCCTGGACGTACGGCTCGGTGTGGAGGATCTCCCACAGTCTCGCGGCACCCAGCTCCGCCAGCGTGTGGCGGACGCGGATCGTGCCTCGGAGCCGCTCCACGTCGGCCGCGGTATAGGGGCGGAGGATCCCCGCGAAGCGCGAGGACTCAGCGCCCGGCTCCTCGCGCAGGAGGTTGCGGGCGACGGCCATCGCCGGGCAGTCCGCCTCGAGGGCGCCTCGTGCGGTGGCCCTGTCCCCCTCGGCGCGGTCGTCATCTCGCGTCGCATCGCCGAAACCTTCCGCGA
>JBBIHW010000202.1:0-6196 GCA_037446795.1 Acidobacteriota bacterium | reverse complement strand
ACCCCCTTCCACCCCGACGAGAACCGCAGTTTCATTCAGCTGGCCTACGACACCAGGCACGAGGCCGTGATCCTGTTCGGCGGCTACGACGGCGGCCTGGGAGAGCGCAGGGCGTTGTCTGGTCGAGCACCCACGGCGCGGCCGACCATGACGGCACGCCGGTGGCACGGTCTGGCTTGACGCCTCGGTGGGCTCCCCGAATAATGCATTCTTTCGTCCGGGCCTCGGACCAGCGGGACCCTCGTGAAACGACGCTTCGCGCTGTTCGCCGTGCTGGCGCTCGTCGGCGTCGCGGGGCTCGCGGCGTCGGCTCGAGAAGAAGGCTCCGCAGGCCCGGAGCCCGAGCTGGCGCTGCCGGCCTACCTGCGTGGCGTGGACCTCGCCCAGCCGGCGCAGGCTGCCTTTCTCTCGTGGCCGCCTCGCGAGCTCACCGAGCGGCTCTATCCTCTGCCTTGGGTTTCGAAGACGTTCTGGCGCGCGGCGCTGTTCCGCAGGCCGATCGTTATGGTCCTCACGGTCCCGTGGAACCGCTTCGCCCAGCGGTTCCACGCGGAAACCCTCGCCGCCCCCGGCGTGCAGCGCGCGCTCAACGACGGCTACCTGACCGTGCTCGTGTCGGCCGACCGCCGCCCGGACCTGCGCGAGCGCTACCAGACCGGCTCGTGGCCGGCGGTCTCGTTGCTCCTTCCGAACGGCAAGCCCATCCTCAGCCAGGCGAATCCTCAGGGCGTCGCCCTGCCCATCAACTTCGGTTTCGTGGACGCCGAGAGGATGCTCTTCCTGCTCGAGCATGGCCAGATCTACTGGCGAAAATGGAGCGGCCTTCTCGTCGGGGTCGGCGAGGTGTGGGCGGAGCGCGAGACGGAACTCCTCGAGCCGAGGCAGGAGGGCCGCGTCTCCGAGGAGTCGTCCGACGCGCTCGCCCGGTGGCTGATCGGCAGCTTCGACCCAGAGCACGGGGGCTTCGAGGCGGCGCCGAAGCACGTGATCGCGGGGCTCGCCGAGTACGCGGCGCTTCGCGAGGCTCGCTTCCTTCCCGCGCTCGCCGGGCCGGCGCGGACCACGCTGGCGAAGCTCGTCGAAGGCCCCCTGTACGACCGCCGCGAGGGGGGGGTCCACCGGATCGCCGTGGCCCCCGGCTGGGGTCTCATCCAGTACGAGAAGATGCTCGAGGGCAACGCGGAACTGCTCCGGGACCTCGCGGTGGCGCTGCGAACCTGGGGCGACCGCGATCCGCTCGGGGCCGCGCTGCGGGACACGGCACGCTACCTCATGACCGTGCTCGCGCGACCCGGCGGGGGCTTCTACCTCGCGCAGTGCGCCGATCCGGCCAGCGCCGACGGCGGGGGCTACTGGACCGTCTCGGGCCGGGAGGCACAGCCCCCGCCCGTGGACCGGCTCGTCGTGTCCGGGACGAACGCGACCGCAGGGGCGGCGCTTCTGCGGGCGGGTGCGTTGGTCGGGGACGAGGCCATGGAGCGGGCGGGCCGGGAAGCGCTCGAGCTGGTGCTCTCCCGGGCCTACGAGACCGCGCGGGGAGTGTCCCGCGTCATCGAGCCCCTGCCCGAGCCCTTCCGCTTCCTGTGGGATCAGGCTGAGGTCTGCTTCGCGCTGGCCGACGCCTACGAGACGACGGGCGAGCGCCGCTACCTCGCTGCGGCGAAGGACGTGGCCGATTTCTGCCTGAACAACCTGCTGGCCGAAGGCGGGAAGATCTTCGTTGACCGGCTGCCGGACGCGGCTCCCATCGGCCTCCTCGCCAACCCCAGGCACCCGATCGGGCCGAACGCGAGGCTCGCCCGCGCCATGCGCCGGCTCGCCGTCCACGGCCTCGGGGGCTCCTACCTCGACCGCGCTCGCGGGGTGCTCGAGGGGTACGCCGGCGACTTGGTCCAGTACAGGACGCACGCGGTGGAGGCCGCCCTGGCCATCGAGGAGCTCGTGCGGGAGCCTCTCGTGGTCCGGATCGAAGGGGACCCGACGAGCCCGGAGGCAAGGGCGCTGCGGCGCGCCGCGCTCGCTGTGTCCTGGCCCTGGAGCGTCGTCGCCACCGGCACGGCCGAAGGGCCGCCCGGCGCGGTTCTCGAGTACGGGGACGGTCGAAGGCGCGTGGTGCGCGCCGGGGATCTCGAGGCCGCGGCGCGGGAGCTGACCCCGCACCCGGAGCCCGCCCGTCCGTGACAGCCGGGCCACGGGCGGAGTTCGCCGTCATCGGCGGCAGCGGTCTCTACGAGTTCCCGGGGCTCGCCGGGGCGCGAGAGGTGCGACCGAGCACGCCGTTCGGGGAGCCGTCGGACGCGATCCTCGTGGGCCGGGTGGGCCCCTCCGCGGTGGCCTTCCTGGCCCGCCACGGCCGGCGGCACAGCCTGCTCCCCTCCGAGGTCAACTCTCGGGCGAACGTGTACGCGCTGAAGGCCCTCGGCGTGGAGCGGATCTTCGCCGTCTCGGCCGTCGGCTCCATGCGCGAGGGCATCGAGCGCCGGGACGTGGTCGTACCGGACCAGCTCGTGGATCGCACGCGCTCGAGGGCGGCGAGCTTTTTCGGAGGGGGCGTGGTGGCGCACGTCGCCTTCGCCGACCCGTTCTGCCCCGTGCTCCGGCGGGCTCTGGTGGCGGGCTCGCGCCAAGAAGGCGCCCGCGTGCACGACGGCGGGACCTACCTCTGCATCGAGGGGCCCGCCTTCTCCACCCGGGCCGAGTCGCGTCTGTACCGCTCCTGGGGGGTGGACGTGATCGGGATGACGAGTCTGCCGGAGGCTCGGCTCGCGCGCGAGGCGGAGATCTGCTACGCGACCCTGGCCCTCGTCACCGACTACGACTGCTGGCACGAGGGCGAGGAGGCGGTGACCGTGGAGGGCGTGCTGGACGCCCTCCGCGCCAACGCGGCGCTCGCCTCGCGCGCGCTCGCCCGAGCCATCGCGGCGGTGCGGGAGGCGCGCGAGGGCTGCGGCTGCCGGGACGCCCTGAGGGACGCCCTGATCACGCCGCGGGAGGCGATCCCCGCCGAGGCCCGGGAGCGGCTGCGGACGATCCTCGGCCGCTACCTGTCCGGGTCGTGACGTGGCGATCCTGGTCGTCGGCTCCGTCGCGCTCGACACCGTCCGCACGCCCGCCGGCGAGCGCAGGGATGTCCTCGGAGGGTCGGGGACGCACTTCTCCGTCGCGGCGTCCTTCTTCGCACCGGTGCGGCTGCTGGCGGTGGTGGGCGAGGACTTCACCGAGGAGCACCGCCGTCCGCTCGCCGAGTGCGGGGTGGACCTGGCGGGGCTCGCCCGCGTGCCCGGGCGCACCTTCCGCTGGGTCGGCGAATACGGGGAAGACCTGGACAACCCGCGCACCCTGGCAACGGAGCTGAACGTCCTCGGAACGTTCGACCCGGTGGTCCCGGAGGCCTGGGCCAACAGCCCCGTCGTGTTCCTCGCGAATCTGGACCCCGACCTGCAGTGGCGGGTCCTCGAGCAGGTGAGCGAGGCGGCCCTGGTCGCCGCCGACACGATGAACTACTGGATCGCCTCGAAGCCCGCGGCGGTCCGGCGCGTGCTCGGCCGCGCGCAGATCGCGTTCCTCAACGAGGGCGAGATCCGGCAGCTCACGGGCAGGCGGAATCTCCTCGAGGCCGCCCAAGACGTCCGAGACCTCGGCCCGCGGACGGTCGTGGTGAAGCGCGGCGAGCACGGCGTTCTCGCCCTCGACGGCGGGCAGACGTTCGCGCTGCCCGCCTACCCGCTGCGCCGGGTCGTGGACCCCACGGGTGCGGGGGACGCGTTCGCGGGCGGTTTCCTCGGCCTCGCCGCGCGCGAGCACGAGCGGCGGGGCCGCTTCGACGTCAGGCAGGCCGCCGCCATGGGCTCGGTCATCGCCTCGTTCCAGGTGGAGGCGTTCTCGCTCGATCGGCTGCGCGCCCTCCGGCACGCGGACATCGGCGAACGATACGAGGCGTTCCGCCGGCTGACGGGCTTCGAGCCCGTGGCCGACTGATCCGAACCGCGGCCTCAGAACGCCTCGGGCGTCGAGGCCGCCTCCGCCGCCCGCTTCGCCTCGAGCTCCTTCTCGATCCGCTCCGCCGCGGCCCGCACCGCGGCCATGGTCGCCGGGTCGTCGTCCGGGTGTTCCGTGAGGTACTCGTAGAGCGCGCTCAGGTCCTCCTCGCCGGCGACCGGCAGGAGGCTGCGGGCGGCCAGCAGGCGCAGCTCCCGCGTCGGGGCCCGCAGGGCGTCGCGCAACGGCCCGAGCGCCTTTCCCCCGATGCGGGCGAGGGCCGTGGCCGCTTCCTCGCGCAGATCGGCTCGTTGCTCGTGGAACACCTGCGCCAGGAAGAACCGCGCGCGTTCGTCTCCCAGGAAGCCGAGGGCCCGCACGCCGTCGGCGATCAGCTCGGGATCCTCGATGACGGCGTCGATGATGGGAAGCACGGCGTGGGGGGAGCGGTGGCGTGCCACCTCGTGCATCGCCACCCGCTTCGCCTCACGGCTCCCGAACCAGAGCACGTCCTCGAGACCGGGCACGAAGTCGGAGGGAACGGGCCCGCGGACGTTCTCGCGCGCTTCGATGAACGCCCGGACGGCGTCGGCCTGGTGCTCCGGCCGCACCCGCAGGAGCATGGCGCGCAGCGGGACGATGGCGTGGAGACCGAACCCGACGAGCTCCTGCCGGGCGCGCTGCGAGACGACCGGATCCACGGCTCCTTCCCTCGGCCAGGCGAGTTCGATGAGGTTCGCCGCCTGTTGCGGAATCGTGGCGCCTCGGCGCAGGGCGTCGAGCACCTCTTGTTCCGCCTGTTCCGCAGTCGCTGCAGCGGGCCGGCCGGTGGCGGCCAGAACACCGGCGACCCACAGGAGGAGAACGGTCCCTGTCCGCGCCAAAGCCGTCCTTTCAGCCGCCCCTGCGGTGGCGGCGGCCGAGTATAGCGTCAGGACTCGGGACCGGCCACGCCGCAGGCGAGGAGGCGGAGCCGCTCGGTTTCTTCCCGAAAGGCGGCGGCGGCGCGCTCGAGGTCGGCAGGGGTTTCGGCCCCCGTCGGCGAGATGCAGAGGATCACCATGGCGTTCGCCTCCTCGCGGCCGTAGCCGCACGCCCGGAGCGCGGCCGCGGGAAGCCCGCTTTCCACCGCGCACGCCGAGCCCGTGGAGCACAGCACACCACGGGATTCGAGTGCCAGGACGAGCGCCTCGGCGTTCACGCCGCCGACGATGACCGAGAGGTGTCCGGCGAGCCGCCCTTCGAGCCCGGGGCCGGCGAGCCGCACGTCGGGAACCGAGAGGATGCTCGCCGCGAGCTGGCGGCCGAGGACTCGAAGCCTCTCCTCGCGGGCGAGAACGCTCTCGCGCGCGAGCTCAGCCGCGCGGCCGGCCCCGACGATGGCGGGAAGGTCGGGCACGCCGGGGCGGAACCCCTGCTCCTCCGCTCCTCCCTCGAGGAGAGGGGGAAGAGGCAGGTTCTCGCGAATCGCGAGCACGCCGACACCGAAGGGACCTCCCATCCGGTGGAAGTCGAGGGTGAGCACGTCCGGCTCGCCGAGCGCGCCGTGGCGGCAGGGCACCCTGCCGGCGCCGAGCGAGGCGTCCACGACGAACAGCGCCCCGGCCTCCCGGGCCCGCGTGGCCAGGGAAGCGACCGGCTGGACCGCGCCGAGCTCGGCGTGGATCCAGGAGAGCGCGACGACGGCGAGCGGACCCGCGGGCAGCGTCGAGGAGGCGAGCATGCCGTCCCGACCCGCGGGAAGCAGCTCGAGCTCGAAACCCTCGCGGGCGAGGCTGCGCGCAGGGTGGAGGAGCGACGGGGAGTCGTGCGCCGGTATGGCGATCCTGTCCCGTCCCGCTTTCCGCGCGAGACGGGCCGCCCCGCGGAGGGCCGCGTTGTTGGACTCGACAAGACAGGACGTGAAGACGACCGAGTCCGGCGCGACCCCGAGGAGGGCGGCAACGGCCTCCCGTGCCCGCTCGACGGCCGCCTGCGCCCGCCGCGCCCGCTCGCTTCCCCCTCCCGGCAGCGCATGACGCTCGCGAAGCCAGGGGAGCATCGCCTCGACGACCTCTTCTGCCGGTCGGACGGTGGTCGCGGCGTCGAGATGGATCTCGCTCACACGGGCGGGCGGGACAAGGGCGGGCGGCCGGCCTCGCGAGGGGAGCCTTCCTCGGGCGAGTCCGCCGCGAGTGCGTGGAGGACCCGGGCGGCCACCTCGCCGAACGCGCGCTCG
>JBBIHW010000201.1:0-6206 GCA_037446795.1 Acidobacteriota bacterium | reverse complement strand
GGCCGCCTGGCCCTGCGGCTTCTCGCGGAGGGCCGGGCGAGCTGGTGCGTGGCGACCGAGACGGACGCGGCGTTGCTCGGCGGGATCGCCCGCTCGGCCGGCCCGCACGCGGGGAGGCTCGAGCTGCGAGCCGGAGACGGTCTCGAGCCGCTCCGGCCCGAGGACCGGTTGGACGTGACCGTCGTCGCGGGCATGGGAGCCCGCGCCATCTGCCGGATCCTCTCCTCGCCGAGGCGGGAGGAGCTCGGCGTCGGGCGGTTCGTGCTCGCCCCTCAGGCCGAGGCGCCGTCTCTCCGGCGCTGGCTCCTCGGCAGCGGGCTGCGGATCGTCCGCGAGGCGCTCGTGGAGGAGCGGGGCCGCTTCTACGCCATCATCGCGGCCGAGCCCGGCGAGCCGGGCAGCCTCCTCGACCACGGGTCGCTGGCGCCCGAAGAAGTCCTGGAGGCGGGACCCTGGCTCCTTCGCTCGCCCTGCCCGGCACTGCTCCGCTACTGGCAGCGGCAGGAGAGCCGCCTCTACGAGATCCTCCACCGGCTGCCGGAGGCGGACCGGCCCGCCCGGCTCGCCTCGGCCCTCGCCCGCGCCCGGCGGATCCGGAGGCACGTGTGGTCGGCGCTTCGGGACCGGGAGGCAGCCTCGTCCGTCCCCCGCTGCGGATCTTCGTAGGCGGCGAAGGAGGCGGCGCGTCCCGGGCCCGGCGAAGCCCCCGGCGCGGCAGCACCGGGCAGGCGGCGGGCCTCGATGGCCGCCTTCGCCGGCGCGGACGAGACGGGCGTCACTTCCCGATGGTGCTGCTGCTCGAGTCGCGCGCCACCGGAGCCGACCGCTCGACCGGCCCCGAAGGGGGCCGATCCGCCAGGGCGGGGCCCCTGCCCGCGCCGCACCAGCGGGCGAGCTCGTCCACCGTCCGCGGCAGGTCCTCGTAGGCGGCGAGCTGGGCGTCGAGGACCTCCGCCGCCGCCTGAACGTCCGCCTCGGCGCCGTGGGCACCCGAGTGCTCCCGCTTCAGGTAGAAACGGACCGCGGCCGCGAGGTCGCGCGGCTCCTTCTTGTGGAAGATCGTCATGACGTCCACGACCTGGCGCCTCGGGAGGTCCAGGTCGAGCCGGCACGCGCGCAGCTCGCGCTCGAGGAGCGGGAGGTCGAACCTGCGGAGGTTGTAGCCGGCGAGATCCGCGTCGCCGATGAAGGCCAGCAGGCTCCGCGCGATCTGCCGGAACGTGGGGGCCTCCCGCACATCCTCGTCGCGAATGCCGTGCACGGCGGTCGCCTCGGGCGGGATCGGCCGCTCCGGGTTGATGCGGCGCGTCCGGACCTCCGACCTGCCGTCCGGCTCGATCCGGAGGACCGCGATCTCGACGATGCGGTCCCAGGCCGGGTCGGTCCCGGTGGTCTCGAGATCGAAGAAGACGAGCGGTCGCTCCAGGCGCAGGTTCTTCACGACGGCTCCCGGGCCGGCCGCTACCCTACCAGAAAGAGGAGGCCGCCGATAGCCGACCGCCGCGGCAGCCGCCGGCCGGCGGCCGCGGATGCGCCCGGCGGCGCTTCGCTCTATATTCCAGCGCCCGGAACCGTTCGACGAGGCTCGAGACCCTGTTGAAGCTGCCCGAGATCCGCACCCTTCCCGCCGTGCCCATGGACATCCCACCGGAGGTGTCCCGCCTCTACGACATCGCCTACAACCTCTGGTGGACCTGGTCGCCCCAGGCCCACATGCTGTTCTCGAGCCTCGATCCGGCCCGCTGGATCCGCCACCGCAACGCGGTCGAGCAGCTGCTCAACATGGACGCCCACCGGTGGGAGCCGCTGCTGCTCAACGAGAGCTTCATGTCCGCCTATCACGCCGTGGCGGAGGCCTTCGACCGCTACATCGAGAGCGCCGCCGAGGCCTGGTTCCCCCGCACCTTCCCGGAGTACGCCGGCGGACCGATCGCCTACTTCTCCACCGAGTACGGCTGGCACGAGTGCCTCGGAATCTACGCGGGCGGCCTCGGCGTGCTCTCCGGCGACCACACCAAGTCCGCGAGCGACCTCGCGCTTCCCTTCGTCGGGGTGGGGCTGCTCTACCGGCGCGGGTACTTCCGGCAGACCGTGGACGCCGACGGCGACCAGCAGCACTACTACCCGGACTACGACCCGCTGCGGCTGCCGATCCTGCCCGTCGTGGGCCCGGGCGGCAGCGAGATCCGCGTGCCCGTGGAGCTGCCGGGTCGGACCGTACGGCTCAGGATCTGGAAGGTCGCGGTCGGCCGCGTGCCCGTGCTGCTGCTGGACTCGGACGTGCGGGAGAACGACGCCGCCGACCGGCCCATCACCTCGATCCTCTACGTCCGCGGGCGCGAGATGCGGCTCTGCCAGGAGATCGTGCTCGGCATCGGCGGAGCCCGAGCCCTCGCCGCGCTCGGCATCGAGCCGGCGGTGTGGCACGTGAACGAGGGGCACTCCGGGCTCGTCGTCCTCGAGCGCCTGCGGCCCCTGCTCGAGAAGGAGCGGCTCGGCCTGGCCGAGGCCGCGGACCGCATCTCCCGCAACGCCGTGTTCACCACGCACACGCCCGTTCCCGAGGGCAACGAGACGTTCGAGGCGGACCTCGTCCGCCGTTACCTCGCCCCGTGGGCGGAGCGGTGCGGGGTGGCCCTCGAGGAGCTGCTGACCCTGGCCCGCTCGGTCCCGGGAGAGCACGGGGGCGACTTCAACCTGACGGCGCTCGCCTTGCGCACGTCGCGCTACGCCAACGGCGTCAGCCGCATGCACGGGCGCGTGGCCGCCGCGATGTGGCGGCACCTGTGGCCCGATCGGGCCGAGGAGGACGTTCCCATCGGGCACGTGACGAACGGCGTCCACCTGCCCACCTGGCTCGGACCGGAGATCGGCGAGGTCCTCGCGCGGCATCTCGGGCGCGATTTCGAGCAGCGCCTGCTCGACGCGGGCTTCGAGGAAGCCGTCATGGCCGTCCCGGACGAGGAGCTGTGGGCGGCGCACGAGGCGCAAAAGCGGCGGCTGGTCACCCTCACCCGCGAGCGGCTGCTCCAGCAGCTCGCGCGGCACGGGCAGCCGCCCGGGGAGCTGCGCGAGGTCGCGACGGTGCTCGATCCGGCCTGGCTGACGCTGGGGTTCGCGCGACGGTTCGCGACCTACAAGCGGGCCAACCTGATCTTCCACGACCCCGCCGAGCTGCGGGCGATCCTGGGCGACCCGGCGCGCCCGGTCCAGATCGTCTTCGCGGGCAAGGCGCACCCGGCCGACGACGACGGACAGGACCTCGTCCGCCGCATCTTCCAGGCTTCCCGCTCGGCGGACTTCCGCGGCCGCGTCGTCTTCCTCGAGGACTACGACATGCGCGTCGCCCGCTTCCTCGTCCAGGGGGCCGACGCCTGGCTGAACACGCCGCGGCGGCCGCAGGAGGCGAGCGGCACGAGCGGCATGAAGGCGGCCGTCAACGGCTGCCTCCACCTGAGCGTCTACGACGGCTGGTGGTGCGAGGGGTACGATCCCTCCCACGGCTGGCTCATCGGCCCCCGGGTCGAAACCCCGGGACCCGCGGGCTCGGACGAGGAGGACGCTCGCCACCTGTACCGGCTGCTGCGGGAGGACGTCGTCCCCTGCTACTACCGGCGCGACGAGTCGGGGCTGCCGAGGGAGTGGATCGGCCGGATGAAGCGAGCCATCGCGAAGCTCGCCCCCCGCTTCAGCGCGTCCCGCATGGCGCGGGAGTACGCCGTCAAGGCGTACCTGCCCGCCATCCGGCAGACGACCGAGATGCTCAGCGCCCGGGACGAGGCCCGCCTCTGGTCGCCCTGAGACCGCGCGAGACCCGGCCGGGAGCCCTCGCCCGAACCCGGCCGTCCCACCCCGCCCGGAATCGCCGTAGATTGTAGGGTCAGCGTTGCCACGACAGTCCGATTCGCTGGACGTCCGGGCGCGGCGCGCGGAGGGGGAGCGCCCTCCGATCCCGGACAACGGAGGAGCGCGCCATGAGCCCCGTTCTCGACGGCAGATCGCCCTCCGCCCCCCGCGCTCGCCGCCGCTGCGCGTGGATCGGCCTGTCGCTCGCGATGGTCGTGGCGAGCCCGGCGGGGCCTTCCGACGGCGACGGGCTACAGGTTTACGATCCCGTGACGGCCGCCCCGGTCCCCCTCGCGCCCCCTTCAGGCTGGCTCGCGGAGATCGGCGAGGCGGTCCTCGCCGAGGAGTACGAGATCCGCTGGCAGGACCGCACGGCGGTCGAGGGGCTTCGCGCCGCCTGGCACGCCCCGAACCGGGCGCACGGGTTCAGGACGTATTTCACCGAAAGGGGCATCGTGGGCGTGCCGCGCACGGTCGAGAGCCCGGACTGGTCGTGGGGCCTCGAGCTGAGGAGCCTGGGTCGGGGCGCCCTGCTCCTGCCCGTCGAACGCCCGTCGCTCCTGCCGGCGGGCAACCGGATCGAGTTCGCCCGCCGCGACGTCGTCGAGTGGTACGTGAACGACCGGCGCGGCCTCGAGCAGGGGTTCACCATCTCGCGGCCGGTCGCGGGAGCGGAGGGCGAGCCCGAGGCCTCGCTCCAGGAGGCGAGCCCGCCCCCCGGCCGTCGCCCCGCGGCACCGGAGGAAGCCACCGAGGGGGACCCCCTCTACCTCGTCCTGGCCCTCACGGGGGACCTCTCCGCGCGGATCGCCGACGACCGCCGCTCGGCCGTCTTCGTCACGCCCCAGGGGCGGGACGCCTTGCGTTACTCGGGCCTGCGCGCCTGGGACGCCCGGGGCACCGAGCTGCCCGCCTGGATGGAGGGGTTCGCCGAGGCCGGCACGCGCGGCCTCAGGCTCGTCGTGGACGACCGAGACGCCGTCTATCCGCTCACGGTGGATCCCCTCGCCACCGGCTCGAGCTGGACGGCCGAGAGCGATCAGGCGGGGGGGCGCCTCGGCATCTCGGTGGCGACGGCGGGCGACGTCAATGGCGACGGCTTCAGCGACGTGATCGTCGGCGCCTACAACTACGACAACGGGCAAACGGACGAGGGTCGCGCGTTCGTCTTCCTGGGATCGAGCGCAGGGCTCGCCCTCACGCCGGCCTGGACCGCGGAGAGCGACCAGGCGAGCGCGTTCTTCGGGATCGCCGTCGCGACGGCCGGCGACGTCAACGGCGACGGCTTCTCGGACGTTCTCGTCGGGGCCTCCCAGGCCACGAACGGCCAGACCCAGGAAGGCCGCGCGTTCGTCTACCACGGCTCGGCTGCGGGCCCCTCGGTGACGGCCAGCTGGACCGCCGAGAGCGACCAGGCCAACGCGCGGCTCGGGTTCGCCGTGGCCACGGCCGGCGACGTCAACGGCGACGGCTTCTCGGACGTCCTCGTCGGCGCGCGCGAGTACGACAACGGGCAGACGGACGAGGGTCGCGTCTTCGCCTGGTACGGGAGCGCATCGGGACTGGGGGCCAACGGCACGCCGGCGAACGCGGACTGGTCCGCGGAGAGCGATCAGGCGAGCGCGTTCTTCGGCATCGCCGTCGCGACGGCCGGCGACGTCAACGGCGACGGCTACGCGGACGTCCTCGTGGGCGCGGACCAGTACGAGAGCACCGCCGGACAGGCGAGCGAGGGCCGCGTGTTCCTGTGGTACGGCGGGGCGTCGGGGCTCGGCGCGGCCGGCAACCCGTCCAACGCCGACTGGTTCGCCGAGGGCGAGCAGGCGCAGGCGCGGCTCGGCCGATCGGTGGGCACCGCCGGCGACGTCAACGGCGACGGCTACGCGGACGTGATCGCCGGCGCCTATCAGTACACCGACGATTCGGTGAATCAGCCGAACGAGGGGCATGCGTTCGTGTGGTACGGCGGCGGCTCGGGGCCCGGGGCGAGCGGCACGCCGGCGAACGCCGACTGGTTCGCCGACGGCGATCAGGCGAGCGCCTTCTTCGGGATCTCGGTCGGAACCGCCGGGGACGTCAACGGCGACGGGTACGCCGAGCTGATCATCGGCGCGCACGCCTACGACGCGGGCGAGACCGACGAGGGGCGCGCCTTCGTCTACTACGGGTCGGCCGCGGGACCTCCCGCACAGGCGAGCTGGACGGGGGAGGCCGACCAGGCGGGCGCGAGCTACGGTTTCTCGGTGGCCGCCGCGGGCGATGTCAACGGGGACGGGTACGCCGACGTGATCGTCGGAGCCCACAGCTTCGACAACGGGCAGACCGACGAGGGGCGCGCCTTCGCCTTCCACGGACAGGCG
>JBBIHW010000200.1:0-6226 GCA_037446795.1 Acidobacteriota bacterium | reverse complement strand
GGCGCCGCGGTCCGGCGCAGGGGACGGTCGCGGCTCCGCGACAGGACGCGACCGCCGGGCTGCGCTCGCTGGCCTCTCCGCGAGACGAGTCCGTGGCGAGCGGCAAGTCGTGCCCCTCGTTCTCCATGCGATCGGCGCGGGCGTCGGAATCACCGGAAGCGTGGAGGAGCCGGCGGTGTGGCACCGTGCTTGCTCGAGAACCGCCCGCGGCCTCACGGGAGCGAGCGGCCACGGCGGAGGCCGCCTCGGCCGCCCGCAGCGCTCCCGCCGCGGCGGGTTTGCCTTGGAGGCGCTGTTGACCTAGTTATTTGTTTCGCGCCCGCGCTCGCCCGGGAGGCTGCGCCGCCCGGGTCGGCGGCGGAGGGAGGGAACGGTCATGTCCACCACTCCGGGAGAGCAACTCATCCTCCGGGCCAGGCAGGCCCTGGACCTCGCGAGCTATCGCGATCAGAACTGGACGGGGACGTTCGCCCAGTACCTGGACATCGTGCAGAGGGATCCCAAGGTCACGAGGACGGCGTTCGAGCGGATCTACGACATGATCCTCTCGCACGGCACGCGCGAGTACGTGGACAACAAGAAGAAGATCACCCACTACAACTTCTTCGACGACGAGGCCCACCACGGCGAGGATGCGGTCTACGGGCTCGATATTCCCCTGATGCGGCTCGTCAACATCTTCAAGAGCGCCGCCTCCCGGTACGGAACAGAGCGGCGCGTGATCCTGCTGCACGGGCCCGTCGGGTCGGCCAAGAGCACGATCGTGCGCCTTGTCAAGCGCGGGCTCGAGGAGTACGCTCGCAGGCCCGAAGGGGCGCTCTACACCTTCGGCTGGATCCGCAACCTCGACCGGACGGAGGAAGTCGTCCCCTGCCCCATGCACGAGGAGCCGCTGCACCTCGTTCCCCACGAGCTGCGCGGCGTGCTCCTGAGGGAGCTGAACGCCGGCCGCAGGGAAGGGGACACCTTGGTCCGCATCGAGGGGGACCTGTGCCCCTTCTGCCGCCAGGAGTACCGGGAGCTGTCGAGCCGGTACGGAGGGGACTGGACGCGGGTGCTGCATCACGTCCAGGTGCGCCGGCTCATCCTGTCCGCGCAGGACCGGATCGGCATCGGCACGTTCCAGCCCAAGGACGAGAAGAACCAGGACTCCACCGAGCTCACCGGAGACATCAACTACCGGAAGATCGCCGAGTACGGCTCGGACTCCGACCCCCGGGCGTTCAACTTCGACGGCGAGTTCAACATCGCCAACCGGGGTCTGGTGGAGTTCATCGAGGTCCTGAAGCTGGACGTGGCGTTCCTCTACGAGCTGCTGGGGGCGAGCCAGGAGCACGTCATCAAGCCGAAGAAGTTCCCCCAGACCCACATTGACGAGGTGATCATCGGGCACACGAACGAGCCGGAGTACCGCCGCCTCCAGAACAACGAGTACATGGAGGCTCTGCGGGACCGTACCGTGAAGGTGGACATCCCGTACATCACGCGCCTCTCCGAGGAGATCAAGATCTACGAGAAGGACTACAACGCCTCCAAGATCCGCGGGAAGCACATCGCCCCGCACACCATCGAGATGGCGGCCATGTGGGCCGTGCTCACGCGGATCGAGGAGCCGAAGAAGCACAACCTCACCCTGATGCAGAAGCTGAAGCTGTACAACGGGAAGTCGCTGCCCGGGTATACCGAGGACAACGTCAAGGAGCTCCGCAAGGAGGCGCAGCGCGAGGGAATGGAGGGAATCTCCCCCCGCTACATCCAGGACAAGATCTCCAACGCCCTCGTGTCGGATCTGGATCACCGCTGCGTGAACCCGTTCATGGTGCTCAACGAGCTGGAGGCGGGCCTCAAGCACCACTCGCTGATCACCAGCGAGGAGCAGCGGCAGCGGTTCCGGGAGCTGCTGGACGAGGTGCGCCGGGAGTACGAGGACATCGTCAAGAACGAGGTGCAGCGCGCCATCGCCGCCGACGAGGCGGCCATCGCGCGGCTGTGCGCCAACTACGTGGACAACGTGAAGGCCTACACCCAGAAGCAGAAGGTCCGGAACCCGTACACGGGACAGGACGAGGAGCCGGACGAGCGACTCATGCGCTCGGTCGAGGAGAAGATCGACATCCCGGAGAACCGCAAGGACGACTTCCGGCGCGAGATCATGAACTACATCGGGGCGCTGGCGCTCGAGGGCAAGAAGTTCGACTACCGGACCAACGAGAGGTTGCACAAGGCCCTGGAGCTGAAGCTGTTCGAGGACCAGAAGGACTTCATCAAGCTGACGAGCCTCGTCGCGAGCGTCGTGGACCGCGAAACACAGGAGAAGATCGACATCGTTCGCAGCCGCCTGGTCCGGGACTACGGCTACTGCGACTCCTGCGCGTCGGACGTCCTCCACTTCGTCGCCAGCATCTTCGCCCGCGGCGACGTCAAGGAGCGCTGAGCCGCCCGGGGCGAAGCGCCGCGCTCGTGCCCAAGATCGAGTCGGACCTCACCCGCTTCCGGCAGATCGTGCGGGGGCGCGTGCGCGAGGAACTCCGGCGCCACCTGGGCCGCTACGAGATGTTCGGCCGCCGGGGAGACCAGGTCGTCTCCATCCCCGTTCCTCACCTCGACCTGCCGCGGTTCGTGCACGACTCCGGAGGGCGGGGCGTGGGCCAGGGCGAGGGCGAGGGGGGCGAGGGGCGCCGCGCCGGGGACCAGCCCGGCGAGCACATCCTGGAGGCGGAGTTCACGGTGGAGGAGCTGGCCCGGATGCTTGGGGAGGCGCTCGAGCTGCCCCGCATCCGTCCCCGGGGTCGCGACGAGCTGCAGACGCGCTCGGGGCGGTACACGGGGATCTCGCGGGCGGGCCCCGAGTCGCTGCGACACTTCCGCCGCTCGTACCGGCAGGCGCTCCGGCGCCTGGTCATCTCGGGCGGCTACGACCCCAGTCAGCCGCGGGTCGCCCTCGTCCGCGCGGACCGGCGGTACCGCGCCTGGAAGCCGCGTCCCGAGCCGTTCGCCAACGCCGCGATCCTGTACGTCATGGACGTCTCGGGCTCCATGGGCGACGACCAGAAGGAGATCGTCCGGGCGGAGACGTTCTGGCTCGACGCGTGGATCCGGAGCCACTACCACGGCCTGCGCACGGTCTACGTGGTCCACGACGCTGCGGCCCGCGAGGTGGACCGGGACACGTTCTTCCGCATCCGCGAGTCGGGCGGCACGGTCATCTCCTCGGCCTACACCCTGTGCGCGCAGATCCTCGACGAGCGGTTCCCCGCGGCCGACTGGAACGTGTACCTGTTCCACTTCTCCGACGGGGAGAACTACAGCCGGCAGGACACCGAGCGGTGCCTGGACATCCTCGCCCAGCGGCTCCTGCCCTGCCTGAACCTGTTCGGCTACGGGCAGGTGGAGAGCCTCGGAACCCGCGGAGACTTTTACGACGCGCTGCGCGCGCGCCTCGGCGGCGACGAGCGGGTGGCCCTGTCCCGGATCCGCGACCGCGACGCCATCTCGGACTCCATCCGGACCTTCCTCCGGGCGGGGAGGTGAGCCGGTGACGCTCCCGGCGGATCTGGCCCGCGAGCAGGAGCGCATCGAGGCCTTCGCGCGAGAGCTGGGGCTCACCTTCTTCCCGGTCGTCTTCGAGCTGGTGGACTACCGGGAGATGAACGCTCTCGCCGCCTACGACGGCTTCCCGACCCGCTACCCGCACTGGCGGTTCGGGATGGAGTTCCAGCAGCTGCGGAAGAGCTACGAGTACGGGCTGCACAAGATCTACGAGATGGTGGTCAACAACGACCCCACCTACGCGTACCTGCTCGAGGGGAACGCGTTCGTGGACCAGAAGCTGGTCATGGCCCACGTCTACGGCCACGCCGACTTCTTCCGGAACAACGTCTACTTCGCCCACACGAACCGGAAGGTGATCGACGCCATGGCGAACCACGCCACCAGGATCCGCCGCTACCAGGAGCGGCACGGCGTGGAGAAGGTGGAGCGGTTCCTGGACGCGTGCCTGTCCCTCGACGACCTCGTGGACCCGAACGCGGCGTTCCGCGCGCCCGCGCGCCCGCCCGCGGTCCTCGAAGCGGAGGACGAGGGCCCGCCCGAGCCGCAGGTGCCGAGGCTTCCCGCCAAGCCCTACCTGGATCGGTACGTCAACCCCCCCCAGGCGCTCGAGGCCGAGCGGCGCCGCATCGAGCGGGCGCGAGAGGCCTCCCGGCGGCTGCCGCCCGCACCCGAGCGGGACGTGCTGGGCTTCCTGCTCCATCACGCGCCGCTCGAGACCTGGGAGCGGGACGTGCTCGCGATCGTCCGCGAGGAGAGCTACTACTTCCTCCCGCAGCGGCAGACGAAGGTGATGAACGAGGGCTGGGCGTCCTACTGGCACTCGGTCATCATGACGACCCGCTGCCTGTCGGGCGCGGAGTTCGTGGACTACGCCGACCATCACTCGGGCACGGTGGCGGCCACGCCCGGCCGGCTGAATCCCTACAAGCTCGGCCTCGAGCTGTTCCGGGACATCGAGCGGCGCTGGGACCGCGGACAGTTCGGGCCGGAGTGGGAGCGCTGCGACGACATGGCGGAGCGGGAGCGCTGGGACCGGAGGCTCGGCCTCGGGCGCCAGAAGATCTTCGAGGTGCGCCGGTTGCACTGCGATTCCACGTTCCTCGACGAGTTCCTCACCCCCGAGTTCTGCGAGGAGCAGGCCCTGTTCGTCTTCGAGCGGCAGCCGAAGAGCGGGGCGACCCGGGTCGCTTCGCGCCAGTTCGACGAGATCAAGCGGGCGCTGCTGTTCCAGTTCACCAACGGCGGCCGGCCCGTGATCGAACTGCTCGATGCGAACTACGGCAACCGGGGCGAGCTGCTCCTCGTCCACCGCCACGCGGGGGTGGACCTGAGGCTGGACTGGGCCAGGGAGGCGCTCGGGAACCTGGCGAGCATCTGGCGCCGCCCGGTCAAGCTCGAGACCAGGGTCGCAGGCCGCGCGGTGCGCCTCGGGCACGACGGAAGCCGGCCCACCGAGGAGAGCCTCGAGAGCACGGCGCAGGCCGCAGGCAGGTGAGAGCCGGGCCGCTTCGACCCGCGGTCGCCGCGAACGGCTGTTTCACCGAAGGCCGCAGCAGAACGATCGGGCTCCGCACGCCGCGCACGGTCCCGAAGAGGAAGGACAGGCGGGAGACCGAGGCCGCGGCGAGGCTGAAGGTCACGAGGGCGGCGGCCGTGGCCGTGTGAATCCCGACGAAGGCCGCCCCTGCTCCCGCGAGGGCCCGCTCGCCGAGGCGATCGCCAAGGACAGCCGCGGGAGCATCGAGGCCAGGGCGGCGGGACCCGCCACGACGAACGAGCCGGCGAACGTCCCCGCCGTCCGGCTCCTTGGCGCCTCGGCGCACCGAGCAGCACCCCCGAGGTCGCGGACGCTACGCGACGGGTGCGGGATGGACTCGGCCGGCCCGGGGCCTAGATTCTACGCTCTCCGGAGCCCGGTCCCGCCGAGGGGCCGGAATTGGGGGGAGGCGGCCGTGAGGATCCTTGTCGCCGACGACGATCCAGTGACCAATCGCCTGCTCGCCGCGACCCTTTCCAGGTCCGGTTACCAGGTGACCTCCGTGAGCGACGGCGAGGCGGCCTGGGAGATCCTCGCGGCGGAGCCGGCTCCCCGGATCGCCGTCCTCGACTGGATGATGCCCGGTCTCGACGGTCCCGAGATCTGCCGGCGGGTGCGCGCCAGGCCGCACGGCAGGTACACCTACACCCTCCTGCTCACGGCGCGCGGGCAGGCGGCGGACCTCGTGGAGGGGTTCGCCGCTGGAGCGGACGACTATCTCCGGAAGCCGTTCGACCCCGGGGAGCTCGAGGCGCGCCTGCGGGTCGGGCACCGAATCGTGGCCCTCGAGGAGAGCCTGAGGGCGCGCGTGGCCGAGCTCGAGGAGGCCCTCGCCCATGTCCGGCAGCTCCAGGGGCTGCTTCCGATCTGCATGTTCTGCAAGAAGATCCGGGACGACTGGGACAGCTGGCAGCGCATCGAGAGCTACATCTCGGAGCACACGGACGCACAGTTCAGCCACTCGATCTGCGACGATTGCCTGCGGGAGAACTACCCCGAGCAGGCCCGCTCCCTGGCCCGCAGGAAGGCGCCTGGGTAGCCGGGCAGCCGGCACCCGGGCGGCGGCAAGGGCGCGGGGGACAGGCCCCAGCTCAGCGCGCCCCGAGGCGGCGACCGCGCTCCCCGCCGCGCCTCTCG
>JBBIHW010000199.1:0-6231 GCA_037446795.1 Acidobacteriota bacterium | reverse complement strand
AGGCGCACTCCTCGCGCGCGGTACGGTCGGCGGCCTCGCCACCGGCGGCGCGGCTTTCCTCGCCGTCGCGACGCTCGACGCGCTCGAGGCGATGCGGTCGGGCGAGGGCCGGGCCTTCGACCTCGTCGGCTCGCTCGGGAAGCTGGCGGCACCGGCGGGAACCGGCGACTGGCTCGTCCTCGCCGGGATCCTCCTCGCTGCGGTGTTCGGCGGCCTGCTGACCGCGGCGCTCGCGGCGGTCCGCAGCGGCTCCGTGGGGTCTCGAGCGGCGGCCGAGGAGACGCCGTGAGATGTCGGGGACACCGGGTCGCCAGCCCGTTGCTCCGAGTCGGGCGCGCGCTCGTGATCGGCGCGAGGGCGACACCCACGGCGACGGTCGAGCCTGATGGGATTCCCGTGGCTGCAAGGACTCCCGAGCCCGGCAAGGGGCGGCTACGGGCGGTCCTGGCCCAGACTCGAGTAGGCCAACCCGTCGGGCTCGCGCCCGGCGCGCAGCACGCGCTTCACCTCGAGCGTCCCGGGGTCGAACTCGGCGATCGCATCCGCCTGCGTCGCGGCCACCCAGGCCCGATCGCCGCTCGGCGCGACGACGAGGCCGACCGGCACCGGGCTCTTGCCGAAGCGGTCGCCGAACAGGCGCGAGGCGGCATCCGCCACGGCGGAGAGGTCGAGCTTGCGCCGGGCGACCTCCTTCCTCGCCGCGCGGTCGAAGGCCGCGATCTCGCCGCTGCGGGCGCAGCAGACGAGCACGCGATCGCCGCCGGGCGTGAAGGCGATCCGGATGGGAAAGCCCGGGCACGGAAGATCCTCGAGGACCTCGAGGCTGTCCGCGCCGACGACGGTGAGGCTGTCGGCCGCGCGGTTGCCGACCCAGACCTCCTTCCCGTCGGGGGAGACCGCGATCGCTTCGGCACCCGCTCCCGTGGGGATCACACGGAGGAGCTGTCTCTCGACGAGGTCCACCACGGTGACGCTGCCCGAGCCGATGTTCGCGACGAACGCCCGCCGGCCGTCCGGCGTCACGGCGACCATGTGGGAGACCTCCTGGCGCGTCGGGATCGAGGCGAGGAGCTTGCCCTCGCGCGCATCCAGGAGCAGGAGGCTCCCGCTGCCCTCGGCCGTGACGAGGAGCCTGCCACCGGAAAGCCAGGCGAGGCCGTGAGGCCGGCGGTGCTCGCCGAGCGGGATCTTCCGGGCGACCTTGGCGGCCTCGAGGTCGAGGATCGTGACCGTGGAGCCCGGCTCCTTCTTTCCGTAATCGCTCACGGCCGCGAGCGTCCCATCGGGGGAGACCGCGACCTCGTGGGGGCCGACCCCGGTGGGAATCGTCGCGGTGACGGCTCCCGAGCCGAGGGCAACGAGGCTCACGGTCGAGTCGGTCTTGTTGGCGACGACCAGGGTCGCCGCGTGCGAGGCGTCGCAGAGACAGACAGCGGTGCCCAAGGCGAGCGCGACCTTTCGCATGGCAGAATCTCCCGGCTGTTTCTTACGCTGGCGCCCCTGCCGGGTTCGGCCGCTCGAGCCGTCTCAGGCCGTCTCCGCGGCGGGCCCCGAAGCCCTCCGCCTCCAGACGAAGTACACGGGCACGCCCGCGGCCACGAGGATCAGCCCGGGCCACGTGTACCGCGGTTTCAGGACGAGCACGCACACCTCGATGAACAGCGACAGCGCCAGGTAGACCGCCGGCAGGACCGGATAGCCCGCCGCGCGGTACGGGCGGTCCGCCTCGGGCCTCCGGACCCGCAGCACGAACAGGCCCGCGATGGCGAGGATGTAGAAGAACAGCACGGCGAAGATCACGAAGTCGAGGAGATCGGAGTAGGTTCCGGTCAGCGTGAGCACGCTCGCCCAGACGCCCTGGAGCGCGAGGGCGGCGTTCGGGCTCGCGGTCGCGGGATCGAGCCTTCCGAGACGCGAGAACAACAGGCCGTCGCGGGCCATGGCGTAGTACACGCGCGCGTAGGAGAGGATCAGGCCGTTGTTGCAGCCGAAGGTGGACACCAGGATCGCGCCCGCCATCAGGTAGGCCCCCGCCGGACCGAAGATCACCTGTCCGGCGGCGGCCCCCACCCGGTCCTCGGCCGCGTGCTGGATCCCCCGGGCGAACACGTCCGCGCCCCCGGGGTCGCCTTCGAGAGGGAGCGTGCAGAGGTAGGCCAAGTTGCTCAGGACGTAGAGGGCCATCACGAGGCCCGTCCCGAGCAGCAGCGACAGCGGCAGGTTGCGTCTCGGCTCCCGCGTCTCGGCTGCCGTGAAGGTCACGTTCTCCCAGGCGAAGGCGGCGAACAGGGGACCGACCATGGCGGTCGCGAGCATGACCCACGTCGAGGTTCCCCAGTCGAGGTTGCGCCAGAAGCCGTGGAAGTTGGCGGCGACGGCCTCGGGGTTGCGGCCTGCGGTGAGGCCGAGCCCCACCAGGGCGAGCACGGCTCCCGTCTTCGCCAGGGTGAAGACGTCCTGGACGAGCGCCCCGACGCGGACGCCGCGCATGTTCACCCAGGTCAGCAGGGCGATGGACAGGATCGCCAGCAGGTTCTGGGTGTTCAGGCCGACCGTGTACGGGCCGATCGAGCCGGCCTCGAGGAGCCAGTTCGTCGAGGACACCCCGGGGAGGAACACACCCGCGAATTTGGCGAACGCGATGGCCACCGCCGCGATCGTCGCCGAGCCCGTGACGAGGAACGTCCCCCAGCCGTACAGGAACCCCCACAGCGGCCCGTACGCCTCCCGCAGGAACACGTACATGCCCCCGGCCCGCGGCATCATCGCGGCGAGCTCCCCGAAGGCGAGGGCGCCGGTGATCGTGAGGAACGCCGTGGCGAGCCACGTGAGCAAGAGCCCCGCCGGCGAGCCCACCTGCCGCGCCACGTCCGCCGAGACGATGAAGATCCCCGAGCCGATCATGGATCCCATGACCAGCATCGTGGCGTCGAGCAGTCCGAGTCCCCGGACGAGTTCCACCGGCCGGGCCGGCTGCGCGGTCCTGACGCTCGCTTCCTTCACGGGCCGCCTCTCGGGCGCGGGAGTCTATCGCGGCCGGACAGCCCTACGAGCAGGGCGATGCCCAGGGCGGAGGCGAGGCCGATCCCCGCGAACGCGAACCACATCGCGGCCGGCCGGCCCAGGGTTTCCCGGAAGTAGGCGACGGAGGCACCGCCGATCTGACCGGCGAGGAAGTTGCCGACCGCGATGGGGAGAAAGGCGAACCCCATGTACATGCCCACCTGTCCCGGGGGAGCCAGATCGCCGAGGTGCTTGTAGAAGTGCGCCGAGTAGATCATCTCGCCGAGCGAGAAGATCACCACGCCGGCCGCTGCGGCGACCGCCGAGGGGTAGACGCCGATCGCGGCGATTCCGGCCGAGGAGACCGCGACCGCCAGCGAGAGCGCGAGCGGAGCGGGAAGGCCGCGCACGAGGTAGCCCACGGGGACCTGGAGGCAGATGATGGTGAACGCACCGAGAGACGGGATCGCGCCGAGGAGCATCGGCGCCGCCCGGAGGTCGTCTCGGAGGTAGAGCGGGAGCACCCCGACGCACTGGAAGAACATGCTCCAGAATCCGGCCACGAACAGGAACAGGAGCATGAGCCGGGGCTTGCCGAGGACCACCAGGAAGTCCTTCAGGAACGCGCCGAGGCTGCGAGACTCCCCCGGCTCTCCCGCCGCCGGCTCGCGAAACAAGGCGAAGGCGAGGCCGAGGGCGAGGAGGCTCGCCGCGGCGGACACCACGAACACCTCCTCCACGCCGAACAGCTGGCGCACGCGCGCACCCGCGAGAGGACCGAGCGAGGCTCCGACGTTGACGAGCGTGTAGTAGATCGAGAAGCCGACGGGGCGCAGCTCCTCGGCGCACGTCTTCTGGACCGTTCCGGTGACCACGGGCTTGATGATCGAGGCTCCGACCGCCACCGGCAGCAGGGCCGCTGCGAGGAGCCAGTAGGAGCGGGCGGCGCCCGTGGCGAGGTAGCCCGCGGCGAGCAACGCGTAGGCGAGGATCATGGACCGCCGGTAGCCGGCCAGGTCGGCGAGGAAGCCCGAGAGGACGGGAAGGCTCCAGACCGCGAGGCCGAAGGTCCCGAACAGCCGGAGCGCGCTCGCCGCCTCGAGACCTCGCGCCTCGGTGAGGTAGACGACGAGCATGAGGAACATGGCGTAGAAGGCCGCACGCTCGAACAGCTCGGTGACGTTGGCGACCCAGAACGACCGGTCGAACCGCCCGAGGGAGCGGAGGAAGTCGGCGAGGCGCTCGCGCACGCGGGCTAGACCGGGGCGGCCATGAAACGGCCCCGAAACCCTCAGCTCGGGCCCGATGCTCCCGCCCGCGGCTGCGCCGGGAACGGCCGCTGCCACCCCTCGGCCGGCAGCGCGGCCATCTCCTCGCGGTTCGGGAAGCGGAACATCAGGCCCGCCTTCGAGTGGACGAAGCTCCAGCCGAGCGGGCCGACCGAGGAGCGATCGAGCCCGATGCCGTAGGCGTTGTAGTGGGCGCGGTCGAAGCCGAGGGCCCGCGTGGAGCCGCCGGCCTTGAACGGCCCTCCCGGCCGTCCGAGCACGTGCGGGTGCACGTGCCGCCCGCAGAGCTGGAGCACGTTGCGGTTCGCCCACGGGAACTCGGGACCCGACCGGCGGTGGCGGGGGGCGAACACGTCGCCGTGGAGGTCGTCGTGGAGGATCCAGCCCCTGTGGCCGGCCAGGAAGTGCTCCACCGAGAAGTTCTCCTCGTGGGCGAGGCACCAGATCCTCTCGCACCGGTGGTAGCGGTCGCCGGGGCCGGTGGGCGGCGTGCCCCCCTTCGGGCTGACCGGGTAGGAGGCCGCGGCCGCCGCGACCGGCTCCGGAGGAGGCGGCTCAGGGCCGGTGCAATGGAGCGCGACAGCTCCGCACAGCAACGCGGGCAGGAGGCGCATGGCGAACGGGAATATGGTTCCGCCCCCGGACGGGCGCCAACCCGATCGTCACGGTCCTGCCGGCGACCGTCGTTCCCGCGGAGGCCGGGATCCAGCCTTCGGCTCCCGGACCCCGGCCTCCGCCGGGCCGACGGGGTCGCGGCGGTCAGTAGCAGAGAGCGTTCTCCCCGGCCGTCTCGTCCGCCCCCTTGCTCTTGTTCTCGCACACGTCGAAGGACGCGTACATGAGGGAGGATCTCTGGTTCACGTGGCAGAGCCCGATCACGTGGCCGAACTCGTGCTCGGAGACGGCGTTCAGGTAGAACGCCGATCCGGCGGCGCACGGGCAGCCCAGGCCTCCCGCTCCGGCTTTCGTCCACCGGAACTGCGTGGTGAGCCTCACGTCCGCCTCGTAGAGATTCGAGAACAGGTTGCCGCCACACGGGACGGTCCGGAACCGATCGTACTGGAGGTAGTTGGTGATTCCGAGGGTCTGCCCTCCGAGCTTCGCCCATCCGACGACGTTGGTGCTGTCCTTCTTGTTCGCGGTCTTCGTGGTGGTGCCGGTGAACTCGATCGCGACCCAGGGGGAGATCCCCGAGAGGACCGCGTTGTCCATGTCGGCGCCGCTCGCGATGCACTGGTTCGCGGTGACCTTGCCTCCCGGGTTGTACAGGACGTCCGCCGGACGGACGCCGTCGGGCCAGCGCACGCCGGTCAGGCAGAAGGCCATCGCCCGCCCCGGCCACGCGATCGCGAGCGACGCACCGAGGGCCACCGCGAGCACCATCCGCTTCGGCTCGACTCGTCCGCGCATGACTACCTCCCCGCCACGAGGGCTTCGCGCAGTGCCGGGTGGTCGAAGCGCGGATTCCGCTCGGCCCGCGCGATGCGCGCCGCCATCTCCGCGAGGGACAGCGGCCCGTACTCCACCGCCTCCTCGCCGATCACTTCGAGCCCCTCGGCGACCGCCCTCGTGAAGCGCATGCGGCCGGCCGGGTCCTCGAGCACGTTCCACACTCCCATCGAGAGTCCGAGATTGTAGAGGCGACCGTCCACTTCCTCGATGAACACGAGCGCCTTCTGGCCTGTGCGGAGGACGGCCTCGCCGAGGGCGATCGAGACGACCCCGTCCGCCTCGCCGCCTCGCGTCCGGAAGACGACGACGTCCCCCGGCGCGGCATCCCCCTTGAGGACGTGGCTCACGCGCAGCGTCACGTCGCTCTCGATCCCCGTCTCGGGATCGTCCACGCCCACCTGGGCGACGACCTCTCCGACGACCACGAGGCGGGACAGCCGGGCTTGGTCCTCGATCGAGAGGCCGAGCACCGTGCTGGCCCGGGTCG
>JBBIHW010000198.1:0-6237 GCA_037446795.1 Acidobacteriota bacterium | reverse complement strand
AGGCCCGACCTCGCCGCCTGGTACCGCAACGAGCGGAGGATCGCTCGAGGGACACCGCGCGCGACGCCAGCCAGGGCCACATAGAATACGTCCCCGATGTGCACGGTCGCGTTCGTCCCGCATCCCGGCGGCGGCTACCTCCTCGGCCACAACCGCGACGAGTCGGTGTCGCGGGCCCGCGCGATGCCGCCGGAGCTCTGGCAGGGCGGGGGCCTCGCATTCCTCGCCCCGCGCGACCCGGAAGGCGGGGGGAGCTGGATCGCGACCAACACGGTGGGGCTCACGGTCTGCCTCCTGAACGCGAAGGACCGGCCCGACCGCAGGATCGAGGGCGAGCCGACGAGCCGCGGCCTGCTGCTCGTCGAGGCGGCCCGGCTCGACTCGATCCTGGCGGTCGTCTCGTGGCTGGCCGCGGCGGCGCCGCGTCTCGGCCGCTACAGGTCGTTCCACCTGCTCGCGATCGAGCCGGGCAGAGGGTCGGCGGATCCTCCCCGGGTCCTCCGGTTCCGCTTCGAGGGAGGCGAGCCGGTCGCCGATTCTCGCACCGGGCTCGCGTTGTTCGTCTCCTCGGGCTACGACCCCGCCGGCGCCGAGCGGGAGAGGGAGCTCTCCTGGAACCGCCGGACCGCGCGCGCGGGCCCGCCTGGACGCGACGCGCTCGCGGCCTGGCTCGCATCGCACGACCCGGAGCCGGGTCCGCTCAGTGTGTGCATGCACCGCGCGGAGGCGCGCACCGTGAGCCGCACTCTCGTCACCGTCTCCGAAGACGCCGTCGAGATGGCCTATCTCGAGGGGTCCCCGTGCTCGCCCTCCTCGCCCGAGGTCGTCCGGCGGCTCCCGCGCGAGGGCGGCCGCGCCTGACTACTCGCGGGGCCTCTCCCACACCTCCGCTCCCGCGAAGTCCCACGGAAGGCGCCCCTCGTCGGTCTTCGCGGGATCCGGCGAGAACGCGACGTCGGTGAAGTAGACGATCGTCGCGGGGGCCGGACCGAGATTGCGGCAGCCGTGGGCCACCCCCGGCGGGATCCGCACGAGCCGCGAACGGCCGTCCCCGAGAACGAGCCGCTGGCGCGTCCCCGCGGTCGGAGAGTCTTCGCGCACGTCCACGAGCACGAGGAGGACCCGGTCGGCTGGAGGCACGAACCACACGTCGGTCTGACGGCGGTGGACGTGGAAGGCCTTGATCGAGCCGGGCTCGAGGGTGCTGTAGGTGACCTGGGCCACGACGAAGTCCCCGAGTGCAGGCACCCGGCCGCCCTCGAGCCGCGCGAGCTCGGTGAGCGAGCCGGCGTCGTCGGCGTGCCGCTCGAGGTCGTGGATGCCGACCCCCTCGATCGCCGGCTGCCTGCCGTAGTCCTGCACGCGGTAGAGCTGCTCGGCCTGGCGCGTCAGCTTCACGAGAGGGCCTCCTGCGCCGCTCCCCGGGGGGCCGCCCGCTCCACGATATCGCAACTCGTCGCGGAGGTGGAAACCAGGGGCGCGGCTCCGTATCATGCGGCCGACCCGGAGAGCCTCGATGGGGGACGCCACGCCGCGACAGGCCCGCGCTGCCGCCGATCCGGCCGGCAGTTCGTGGTCGTTCCAGGTCGCGAGCGCCCTCGGCATTCCGATCCGCATCCACCTCACCTTCGTCCTGCTGCTCGGCTACATCGGGTTCGTCTCGATCACCCACGGCGACAGCCCGGTGGCCTCCGTCGTGTTCCTGATCCTCGTGTTCGCGTGCGTGGCTCTGCACGAGCTCGGCCACGCGGCCATGGCGCAGCGGTTCGGGGTGAGGACGCGGGAGATCGTCCTCTACCCGATCGGCGGCGTGGCACGCCTCGAGAACATCCCGAGCGGGTGGGCCGAGCTGATGATCGCGCTCGCCGGGCCGGCCGTGAACCTGGTCATCGCGCTCGTCCTCGCGCTGCTGCTCGCGGCCATGGGGCCCGTGGCGCGCGGACCGGAAGGTCTCCCGGTGGGGTTGCCGGGGCTCCTCCTGAAGCTCCTCCTGGCCAACGCCATGCTGTTCGTCTTCAACCTGATCCCCGCGTTCCCGATGGACGGCGGCCGCGTGCTGCGCGCGCTCCTCGCGCTCAACATGGCGGAAGAGCGGGCCACCGACATCGCGGCGACGGTGGGCCAGGCGCTCGCGATGCTGTTCGCCGCCGTCGGCATCTTCGGGATCCCCGGCACGCCCTTCGGCTCGAACCCCATGCTCCTGTTCATCGCGCTGTTCGTGTTCCTCGGCGCGGGCCAGGAGGCGGCCTTCCACCGGCAGCGAGCCATGGTGCTCGGCCACAGGGCCGCCGAGGCCATGATCGTGGACTTCGAGGCGCTCGCGCCGCAGGACTCCCTCGGCCGCGCGGCGGAGCGACTGCTCGCGACGCACCAGCAGGACTTCCCCGTCGTGGACGCCTGGAACCGCCTGGTCGGCGTCCTGCCGCGCGCGGTGCTGCTCGAGGCGCTGGCCCGCGAGGGAACCGGGGCAGCCGTCCTCCAGGTCATGCTGCGGGAGCCGGCCACGGTCCGTCCCGACGCGGACCTCGACGAGGTGCTCCGCCTGCTCCAGGCCCATCCCGGAAGCCCCGTCCTGGTCCTCGACGACTCGGGGCTGCGAGGCATGATCACCCTCGAGAACCTGGTCGAGTTCATCGAGATCGCGCGCAGCGTCCGGAGCCGCGCGCACGCCACGGCCTGAGCGGCACCGGCGAGGCCGCAGCGCCGATTCAGGTTCGGGAGCTCTTCCAGAGGAGATAGACGGGAAAGCCGGCGAGCAGGAGAGCGAGCCCGCCGAGGCAGCGCAAGGGGTCGTCGAGCACGAGCCACGAGGTCATCGCCCCCGCCGTGATCCACACGACGGCCGGCGGGAACCACCCTCCCGGAGCGAGCCAGGCGTCGGGGCCGCCGATCCCGCGCCTGCGCAGTCGAAACAGGCACACGGCGCCCAGCGCGTAGAAGATCCACACGCTGAAGGAGAACAGCCCGAGCAGCTGCCGGAACGTCTGCCCGGTCACGTAGAGGCAGGAGAGGGCCCCGATCCACGCCACCGCGAACGCGGGCGTCCGGAGCTGCGGGTGAACCGCACCGAACACGCGGAAGAACACGCCATCGCGGGCCATCGCGAAGCCGAGCCTCGAACTGGTGAGCACGATTCCCTGCACCGAGCCGAGCGTGCAGAGGACGACGAGGCCGGCCACGACCCGACCCATCCCCTCCCCGAGCGCCACGCGGACGGCCTCCGCGAACACCTCCTCGCTCGCCTCGGCTCGCCCGGCGGGGAGCACCGCCATCACCGCGAGCTGCACGCCTCCGTACAGCAGGATCAGGATGGCCGATCCGAGGAGCACCGCGCGGCCGAGGTTGCGCCGCGGGTCCAGGATCTCGCCGGCCACCAGCGTCACGTCCGACCAGCCGTCGTAGGTCCACAGTACCGCGACGAGCGCGCCGAGCAGGACGGCCGCACCCGCGCCCGGCACCGCCGCCGGGACGGGCTCGGCGGCCTCCGCCCCGCCGCCACGGGGCACGACGGCGGCGACGCACAGCAGGGCCAGCGCTGCCACCTTCGCCGAGGTCAAGACGCGCTGGGCGAGCGGCCCCGTCCTCAGCCCCACCGCGTTCAGCAGCGCGCACAGGAGGATCCCGCCCGCGGCGACGGCGCTCTGGGGCGCCGGGATCGGAACGACGCGCGCGAGATAGCTGGCGAAGATGAGGGAGATCGCGGCGATCGAGGCCGGGTAGGTGACGAGCAGGCCGGCCCAGCCCCCGACGAAGGCGATCGCGTCCCCGAGCGCCTCCCGGTAGAACACGTAGAAGCCGCCCGATCTCGGGATCCGGGAGGAGTTCTCCGCGTAGCAGAGGGCTCCGCAGGCGGCGACCCCGCCCGCGAGGAGCCACACCCCCGCGGCCGCGGCGGGGCCCGGCGCGGCGGCGGCGACGCTCGCAGGTGCGATGAAAATGCCCGAGCCGAGGATGATGCCGACGTAGAGGGCCACCGCGTCGGCCAGGCCGAGATGGCGCCCGAGACCCCCCTCCTCGAGATCGGGGCCGGGCGGCCGCTCAGCCAAGGTACGTGTAGTGGGTCAGTCGCTCGCGGTAGTCGTCGAGCAGCTCCGAGGCCTCGTCCCGGCTCATCTCCCCGCGATGGACCTTTTCGCGCAGGGCTCCCGAGACGCGCTCGACCAGCTCCGCCTCCTCGTAGCCGAAGCAGGCCAGGGTGTCGGCCGCGGCCTCCCCGCGCCGCACCTCCCGGACGACGGTCTTGCCCCGGGGATCGAGCAGGACCTCGGCCTCGTGGACGCGGCCGAACAGGTTGTGCATGTCCCCCATCGTGTCCTGGTAGGCCCCGACGAGGACGAAGGCCAGGTAGTAGGGCTCGCCCTCCCGCAGCTCGTGCACCTCGAGGGCGTCCTTGATGTCCTTGAGGTCCACGAACTTCTCCACCTCCCCGTCCGAGTCGCACGTGATGTCCCCGACGGTGGCCTTCCGCGCCGGTGTTTCGTTCAGCCGGTGGACGGGCACGACCGGAAAGAGCTGGTCGAGCGCCCAGTGGTCGGGCAGCGACTGGAAGACGGAGAAGTTGCAGACGTACTTGTCGTGCAGCTTCGTCTCGAGCTCCTGGAACTCGTCCGCCATGACCTTGGCGGTGCGGGCATAGCGGACCACCTTGCCCGCGATCTCCCAGAACAGGACCTCCCCTTTTGCGCGGTCCTCGAGGCCGAGCAGGCCCAGGTTGAACAGCGAGTACATCTGGTCCCGGTACTCGAGGGCGTCGTGGTAGAACTCGCGGTAGTTCTTGACCGAGATGCGCCGGGCCACCTCGGCGAGGTCCTGAACGACCTGGGGCTCGCGGCCCGTGGGCACCGGCGGGTCCGGCTCGAGTCCGGAGATCGAGGCGCGCACGTCGGTCACCAGCATGGCGTGGTAGGCGGTCAGCATGCGGCCCGATTCGCTGACGATCCGCGGCGGGGCGACGTGCTCCTCCTCGCACACCTCTGCGATGCCGAACACGACGTCGTTGGCGTACTCCTGGACCGTGTAGTTGACCGAGGCGTCCGAGGAGGTCTTCGAGCCGTCGTAGTCAATGCCCAGGCCGCCTCCCACGTCCAGGTAGCCGATGTCGAAGCCGAGCCTGCGGACCTTGGCGTAGATGCGGGCGCCCTCCCGGACGGCGTTCTTGATCTTCCGGATCTCGGTGATCTGGCTCCCGATGTGGAAGTGCAGGAGCGCAAGCTGCGAGGCGAGCCCGGCCTCCGACAGCTTCTCGAGGGCCCGCAGCAGCTGCAGCGTCGAGAGACCGAACTTCGCGGCGAAACCGCCCGACTTCTCCCAGAGGCCCGATCCCTTGGACTGGAGTCGGATCCGGAAGCCGATCCTCGGCATCGGGGCGCCGCTGCGGGCCAGCTCGAGGAGCTGGTCCACCTCGAACGGCTTCTCGATCACCACGACGACCTGCTTCCCGAGGCGCGCGGCCATCGAGGCCGAGCTGAGGTAGTCGGCGTCCTTGAAGCCGTTGCAGACGAGCAGGGCGCCCGGGGCGGTGGGCAGCGCGATCGCGGCTAGCAGCTCGGGCCGGCTGCCCACCTCGAGACCGAGCGAGGCCTTCCAGCCCGCCTGCAGCAGTCCCTCCACGACCGTCCGCTGCTGGTTCACCTTGATCGGGAAGACGGGGAAGTAGCCCTCGGGGTAGTTGAACTCGCGGATCGCGTTGGCGAAGGCCGTCGCCAGCTCGTTGACCTGTCCCTCGAGCAGCTGCGGGAATCGCAGCAGGATCGGGGTCCTGATTCCGCGCCGCGCCAGGTCCTCGATGACCCTCAAGACGTCCATCGCGTTCTTCGGGTCGCGGGTCGGCGTCACCAGGAGGTGGCCGTCCTCGCCCACCGCGAGGTAGCCGTTCCCCCAGCCGTCGAGCCCGTAGATGTTCGCGGCGTCGTCAACCGTGAACCGCTCGATGGCCGAGACGTTCATCGCCGGTCCCTCGCGATCGAGGCCGCCGCTCGAACGGCGGGCAGCTCGTCGCGGATTATAGGGCGCGCGACCGCCGCTGCAATACTTCCGAAAACTTTTTTCGCGAGCCGGTCGCGCGCGGAGCGGAGGAGGAGCCGGCGTCTGCGCCGCGGCCGGGCTCGAGGGGACCGAGCCCGGGCGCTATGCTTGCCGAGCCGTGTGCAGTCGGCCCGGCCCACCGCCTTCGCCCCGGCTCGCCTCGATCGCCGCGCTCGTGCCCTTGCCGCGCCGGCACGCGTAGGTGTCCGCGAT
>JBBIHW010000197.1:3466-6243 GCA_037446795.1 Acidobacteriota bacterium | reverse complement strand
GGCCGGCGGGCCGGCGCGCGCGGCGGTGCGCGAGGTCGAGGGCGCGAGCCTGCCGGCGCCGCTCGTCCTCGTTGAGCACGACCTTTTCGAGCGGCCCGGCATCTACGACGAGCCGGACGCGGGCGACGGCCGCGCGGACGGCGCGCTTCGGTGGGCCGTTTTCTGCCGGACCCTCCACGCGTGGCTCGAGCGAGGCCATTGGGCCCCGGATGTCGTCCACGCTCACGACCACCAGGCCGCTGCGCTGCTCGGCCTGCTGCGCTGGGCGGGCGCCGCTCGCGCGCCGCGTCCCGGCCTCGTCTTCACGATCCACAACCTCGGCTATCAGGGGATCGAGGACCGGGCGTGGATCCGCGCGTCCGGGCTCCCCGAGTCGCTCGCCTATCCTGGAGGGCCGCTCGAGTTCTTCGGACGCGTCAACCTGATGAAGATCGGGATCGAGGCCGCGGACATCCTGACCACCGTGTCTCCCCGTTACGCCGACGAGATCCGCTCCTCCCCCGAGTTCGGCGCGGGCCTCGAGGGCGTGCTCGCGCGGCGCGCGGACCGGCTCGTCGGGATCCTGAACGGCGTGGACACCGAGGCCTGGAACCCCGCCTCCGATCCCCACATTCCGCATCGCTACTCGGCGCGTCGGCCGGCGGGCAAGGCGCGCAACCGCGCCGCCCTGAGGACCGAGCTCGGCCTCGAGACCCCGCAGCCCGACCGGCCCGTCCTCGCCTTCATCGGCAGGCTCGCCGAGCAGAAGGGGCTCGACCTGCTCCTCGCCGCCGCCGAGCCGCTGCTCGCCGAGGGGATCGAGCTCGTGGTGCTCGGCGCCGGCGAGGCGCGATTCGAGCGCGCCGTCGCGGACCTCGCCTCCCGGCGGCCCGGCCGCCTCGGCGTCAGAATCGGCTTCGACGACTCCCTGGCCCACCGGATCCAGGCGGGAGCGGACGTCCTGGTGATGCCGTCCCGCTACGAGCCCTGCGGTCTGACCCAGATGTACGGCCTCCTCTACGGGACGGTGCCGGCCGTTCGCGCGGTCGGCGGGCTCGCCGATACGGTGGTGGACGTGGACGAGGACCCGGAGCGAGGCAACGGCTTCGTGTTCCGTCTGTACGAGCCCGTGGAGCTCTTGAAAACCCTGCGGCGCGCGGCCAGGCTCTGGCGCGACCGGCGGTTCTGGCGAAGCCTGCTCCTGCGGGGGATGGCTTCGGACTTCTCGTGGGAGGCGGCTGCCGGCCGCTACGTCGAGGCGTACGGACGGGCGAGGACCCTCGCCGCCGCCTGAACGACCACCGGCCTCGCTCTGCCGTGGGGGCCGCCGATTCCCTCGGCGAGGCGCCCGGCACGCGGCGGGGGTAAGATGACGTCTCGCGCCGGCGGTGGGGGCCGAGAAACGGACGATGGTGGGCAGGAAGGTCATCCTCGAGGACACGCTCGCCATCGTCCTCGCAGGGGGCCAGGGGGAGCGGCTCTATCCGCTCACGCGCGATCGCGGCAAGCCCGCCGTTCCCTTCGGCGGGATCTACCGCGTCATTGACTTCACCCTGAGCAACTGTCTCAACTCGGGGCTTCGCAAGATCTTCGTCCTCACGCAGTACAAGTCGGGCAGCCTCGACCGGCACATCAAGCTGGGCTGGGACCCGCTCTTCTCGCCGGAGCTGGGAGAGTGGATCTACACGGTCCCCCCGCAGCTGCGCATCGGCCAGCGCTGGTACGCCGGCACGGCCGACGCCGTGTACCAGAACGTGTACCTGCTCGAGCAGGAGCGACCGCGGCTCGTCGTCGTGCTGTCGGGCGACCACGTCTACAAGATGGACTACCGCAAGCTGGTGGAGTTCCACGACAGCCGCGGGGCCGCCGCCACGGTGGCCGTCGTGGAGGTGCCGATCGGGCAGGCCCCCGCGTTCGGCATCGTGGAGGTGGACGGGGACGACCGCGTCGTGGCCTTCCACGAGAAGCCGCGGGAGCCGCGGCCGATCCCGGGCAAACCCGACCGCGCGCTCGCCAACATGGGCGTCTACTGCTTCCGGACCGAGCCGCTGGTGCGCGCCCTCAGCGCGGACGCGAGGCAGCAGACCCGGCACGACTTCGGCCACGACATCCTGCCCGCCATGACGGCCTCCGGAGATGTGTACGCCTACCGGTTCGTGGACGAGAACCGCAAGCAGACGCTGTACTGGCGCGACATCGGCACGCTCGACTCCTACTTCGAGGCGAGCATGGATCTCGTGGCGGTGGATCCGGTCTTCAACCTCTACGACGAGTCCTGGCCGATCCGCACCGTCCACCGGCAGCTGCCGCCGGCCAAGACCGTGTTCGCGCAGGAGGAGCCCGGGGGCCGCCTGGGCATCGTCCTGGACTCCCTCATCTCGAGCGGCGTGATCGTGAGCGGCGGCCGCGTGGAGCGCTCGATCCTCTCCCCCCTCGTCCGGGTGAACTCGTACGCCCGGGTGGTGGAGAGCGTCCTGATGGACGGCGTGAACGTGGGCCGGCACGCCCGCATCCGGCGGGCGATCGTGGACAAGGGCGTCCGCATCCCTCCCCAATACGTCATCGGAGAAGATCCCGAGGAGGACCGGAAGAGGTTCCTCGTCACGGAGGGGGGCGTCGTCGTCATCCCCCGCGATGCCGTCGTCGAGTGAGAGCCGGCGGCGGCCGTGGGGCCGCGGTCGGGGTCTGGTAGCATGCCCGACCGTTCACCGGGACCGTGCGTGAAGGACCGTCGCGAGACCGCGGAGGGCCCTCCGTCATTCCGGCGAAAGCCGGAATCCACCCCGGCTTTCGCCGGG
>JBBIHW010000197.1:0-3366 GCA_037446795.1 Acidobacteriota bacterium | reverse complement strand
GTGACGATCCCGGCTTTCGCCGGGGTGACGATCCCGGCTTTCGCCGGGGTGACGATCCCGGCTTTCGCCGGGGTGACGACCCCGGCTTTCGCCGGGGTGACGATTCCGGTGACGAGCGACGGCGGGTGCGTCCAGTCGAAGGGAGGAGCCCGTGAAGGTCCATGACGTCGTCATCATCGGCTCGGGTCCGGCGGGGCTGACGGCGGCGCTCTACTGCGCCCGTGCGCATCTCGCGCCGGTTGTCGTCGAGGGGACCGCCGCTGGCGGCCAGCTCATGACGACCACCGACGTGGAGAACTACCCCGGGTTCCCCGACGGGATCCTCGGGCCCGAGATGATGGAGATCTTCAAGAAGCAGGCGGCGCGTTTCGGCACCGAGTTCGTCGCCGGGGACGCGATCCGGGTGGACTTCTCGGGCCGCCCGTTCCGGATCTGGACCGACTACGAGGAGCTGCGCGCGCGCGCCGTGATCGTGGCCACGGGGGCCTCTCCGCGCAAGCTCGGCGTCCCCGGCGAGAAGGAGTACGCCGGGCGCGGCGTGTCCTACTGCGCCACCTGCGACGGGTTCTTCTTCCGCGACCAGGACATCCTCGTGGTCGGGGGCGGGGACTCGGCCATGGAGGAAGCGCTGTTCCTCACCCGCTACGGGAGCAGCGTGACCATCGTCCACCGCCGCGACCGCTTCCGCGCCTCGAAGATCATGGCCGACCGCGCGCTCGGCAACCCGAAGATCCGCGTCCTCTGGGACTCGGTCGTGGAGGAGGTGCTCGGCGACGGCGCGCGGGTGACCGCGGCCCGCGTGCGGAACCGCAGGACGGGGGAGATCGTCGAGCGGCCCTGCGCCGGGTTCTTCGTCGCCATCGGCCACACGCCGAACACGGCCCTGTTCCGCGACTTCCTCGAGATGGACGATCAGGGGTATCTCGTGGTCCGGGACGGCGGCTCGCAGACGAACGTCCCCGGCGTGTTCGCGGCGGGCGACGTCCACGACCGCGTCTACCGGCAGGCGGTGACGGCGGCCGGCGCCGGCTGCAAGGCGGCCATGGACTGCGAGCGCTGGCTCGAGGCGGAAGGGGGCGAGGGCGTTGCCGGCTGAGCGAGCCGGTCGCGCGTTTCCCGCAGGACGGGGCGCGATGCTCGGACGGCGGCTCGGGGCGGGTTTCCTCTGCACCTCGGCGCTCCTTCTCGGCTCGCCCTCTTCGGCGGCCGAGGAGATCTACCGCAGGGCCGTCGTCCTCGAGGACGCGGTCGGCCGCGTCGAACTCCGGGAAGCCTTCGGCGCGCGGCTGACCGTCCTCGGGCCGTGCGCGGCCGGTCCGCACGCTTGCCCGGAGACCCGGCCCTACGACTACGTGGCGCGGCTCGACTTCCTCGTCGAGCACCGCTCGAGGAGCGACGGCGCGATCGCCCGGTCGCGCTCCGATCGCGGCACGATCCTCCTCGCGCTCGCCGCGCGACCGGCGGACCTCGTCTCGTATCGGGATCTGCTCGAGGCGGATGTGGGGCGGCTCGCGGCCGAAGCGTTCGCCCAGCCGTTCGCGGGGTGGGAGGTTGGCGATCCTCCACTGGATGTCCGCCAATTCGCGTTGCGATCGGAAGGAGAGAGCTGGGTGTGTCTCCGGTCGGAGCAGCGTGTCGCGGCCACCTCCTTCCACAGGCTGGAGAGGGAGGACGAGGCCATCAGGATCGCTCAGACCACGTACGACGACCCGCCGACTCCGATCTGCGACGAGATGGCCTCCGCCACGGAAGGCGCCGCGCCTCGCGTCTTCGAGACCATGCCCTCGCCGGCGAGGGTTCTCGAGCTCGTCGTGGAGCACCAGGACGTGATCCGGCTCGACGACGACCCGTCAACGCTCCTTCCCGTCCCGCAGGGGATCCTGGTCTACAGGCAGGAAGTGCCGGCGAGAATCGGGCGCGAGTTCAACGAATTTCGCGAGGAGAACGCCTATGGGGAGGTCGTTCGCGGGGGTCGCAGGACGGTGGGCTTCGCGCGCCCCGCTTCGATTCCTCTCGACGCCCTCGACCGCAACGCCTGGCTCCACCGGTTCACCGCCCGCGCTCTCGACCGTCGTCTCGGAAGGAACTCGCGCCAGCAGGCGGCCGGCCGCTTCGACCTCCACGTCGCCTACCTGCCGGTGGCACCGGCGTGCCGGCTGGAACCGGTCCCCGAGGGAGGGGAGCCCGCCCTCTGGGCCGTCCTGAAGGATCCGCCGCCCTGCCGCGAACGCTGGCCGCCGAGCTTTCCCTCGGTCGCCCGCGAGCGGTTGCTCGAGGCGATCGCAGCGGTCCTCGAACGGGATGCCCGCCCTCCCGCCGACCTCCTCGAAGAGCTCGTGCTGGAGCCCGCGGCGGGGCTCGAGAGCGAGGACTGGATCGCGGTCGCCTGCCGCGAGGACGGGACCGCGGCGTACAGCATCCCCCCGACGCACGCCCGCGCGCGGGTCGTGAACGCGGGTCTTTTCTGCGGAGCCCTCGCCTCGCGCGTCGGCGAGACGCGCGGCGCCGCGACGGTAGAATGAGGCCGTCATGGCCCGGTTCGTCGTCCACGAGCACAAGGCCTCCCGGCTCCACTACGACTTCCGGCTCGAACTCGGCGGCGCGCTGAAGTCCTGGGCGATCCCGAAAGGCCCCTCGATGAACCCGGCCGACAAGAGGCTCGCCCTCGCGGTGGACGACCACCCGCTCGAGTACGCGGACTTCGAGGGGATCATCCCCGAAGGCCGCTACGGCGCGGGCCCGGTCGTGATCTGGGATTCCGGAAGCTACGAGTTGCTCGATGCAGGCGACCCTGAGCAGGCCCTCGCCAAGGGAAGGCTCGCCTTCCTGCTCCGGGGCAAGAAGCTCGAGGGCGGCTTCGCCCTGATGCGCCTCGCCAAGGGCCGGAAGGGGAACGAGTGGTTGCTGGTCAAGAGGTCGGACGAGCACGCCGACCCGCGCTGGACGCTCCGGACGGAGCTGACCGCTGCGCGGCTGAGGAAGCTCGTCGAGCGGGTCCCCCCGTGCGAGGCCTCCTGACCACGCCTACGGCGCGCAGCCGGTGCGAGACAGCAGGGCGAGCCGGGGCAGCAGCGCGCGACCCGGCCCCGCGAGGCACGCGCGGGCCGCGGCCGACAGGGCTCCGGTTCCCAGGAGAGCGCCCAGCCAGCGCGCTCTGTGCGTGATCGGGGCGAGCCGAGCGAGCCACGCGCGGGAATAGCCCCAGGCCAGGTCCGCTGCGAGGCGGCCGCGCTCGAGGGCCTCGAGCACGAAGGGAAGCGCGATCTCCGCACCGCGCAGCGCGTTCGAGATCCCCTCGCCGCAGAACGGGTCCACGGTGCCGGCCGCGTCGCCGACGAGCAGCGCCCCGGCCAGGACGGGCCTGCG
>JBBIHW010000196.1:3545-6249 GCA_037446795.1 Acidobacteriota bacterium | reverse complement strand
GAGCCGGAGGGCTCGCCCCGATGCGCGCGCCCCTGCTCGTCGAGATCGGCTGCGAGGAAATCCCTGCGCGGGTCATCTCCTCGGCGGCGGCGGACTTGCGGGAGCGGATCGTCGCCGTGCTCGACCAGGCGTCCATCGAGCACGGGGGCGCCCGCGAGTGGGGAGGGGCGCGCCGGCTCGCGGTGCGGATCGAAGAGGTGGCGGACCGCACGCCGGACCGCGAGGAGCAGGTGCTCGGTCCTCCGGCGAGCGCATCGTTCGCCGCCGACGGCTCCCTGACGCCCGCCGGGGCCGGCTTCGCGCGCAAGCACGGGATCTCCCGCTCCGCCCTGGAACGGATCCCCACCGACAAGGGCGTGTACTGCGGGTTCAGACGGCGCGTGGACGGCCGCCCGCTCCGTGACGTCCTGGCGGCGGGGCTGCCCCCGACCGTGGCTGCGATGCCGTTCCCGAAGACCATGCGATGGGGCGAGGGGACCTGGCGATGGGTGCGGCCGGTCCACTGGGTGGTCGCCCTCTACGGGGACGAGGCGATCCCGGTGGAGCTGTTCGGCGTGCGGGCGGGGCGCGTATCGCGAGGACACCGGTTCCTCGCGACCGGGGCCGTCGAGATCGAGCACGCGGACCGGTACCTCGACCGCCTGCGCGAGGCCAAAGTCATCGTGGATCCCGCCGAGCGGAGGTCGCGCCTGCTCGGCCGGCTCCGGGAGGCGGCAGCGGCCGAGGGCGGAGCGCTCGTCGAAGACGAGAGGCTGCTCGCGGAGGTGAGCGACCTCCTGGAATGGCCCTCGGTCATCCTCGGCCGGTTCGACGAGGCGTTTCTCGATCTCCCGCGCGAGATCCTCGCGACCGCGCTGCGGCGGCACCAGAAGGCGTTCTGCGTGGAGCGGGACGGCCGCCTCGCTCCGATCTTCCTGACGGCAGCCAACACGGACGGCGATCCCGCGGGGCACGTCCGCAGGGGAAACGAGTGGGTCGTCGGCGGCCGCCTCCAGGACGCGCGCTTCTTCTGGGGAGAGGACCGGAAGCTCCCCCTGGAGGCGCGCCTTGCCGCCCTTCGGGACCTGGCCTTTCACGAGCGGGCCGGAAGCTACGCGGAGAAGGCGGAACGCACGGCGGCCCTGGCGCGGGCGATCGGCGAGGCGATCGGCCTCCCGCGCGAGACGGTGGAGGCGGCGGAGCGGGCGGCCCGTCTCGCGAAGACGGACCTCGTCTCCGGGATCGTGGGCGAGTTCCCGGAACTGCAGGGGATCGCCGGGGGCCTCCTGCTCCGGCACGAGGGGGCGCCCGAGCCCGTGTGGCGGGCCGTCCAGGAGCATTACAGACCCGAGGGCCCCGACGATCCGCTGCCGCAGACCGAGGCGGGGTCCGTGGTTTCGGCCGCGGACAAGCTCGACAAGGTGGCCCGCTTGCTCGAGCTCGGGGAGGTGCCGACCGGGTCGCGCGATCCCTACGGGTTGCGGCGCGCGGCCAACGGCATCTTCCGCGTCCTCCTCGAGCGCCGCTGGAACCTGCCGGTCACCGACCTCTGCAGGCTGGGCGGCGGCGCCGAACCCCTCGCGGAGTTCCTCGCCGAGCGCCTCGACAGCTTCCTGCGGGACCGCGGGTTCACCGCTCACGAGGTGCGCGCGGTCGTCCGGGCGGCGCGGGACCGCCTCCCGCCCTGGCCGCTCGCCGACATCGAGGCGCGCCTCGAAGCGCTGCGCGCGGTGCGGGAGCGGGCGGACTTCGACCGGCTCGTGGAGCTCACCCGGCGGGTCGAAAACATCCGCTCCAAAGCGGACGACGACCTCCTCCGGCGGACGGAGTCGGCCCCCGGCTCGCTCGGCTACCGCGAGCGCGCGCCGGCCGCGCTACGGCTCGCAGAACTGCTGGGCCGGGCCGGCCCCGCGATGGAGCGGGCGTCGGGCGAGGGCGACTACGTCCGCGTCGCCGCGCTCCTCGCCCAGTTCGTGGAACCGGTCGAGACGTTCTTCCAGCAGGTGCTCGTGCTCGATCCGGACGACCTGGATGCGACCCGACACAGGCTGGGTCTCATGTCGAATCTTCACGAGGTCCTCACCCGGTACTTCGACCTGACGGAACTCCCGGGCGAGGCCGGGAGGAAGCAGTGACGGAGAAGCTCCAAGAGGCGGCGGCGGCCACCGGGCCCTCGACCGCCGACAAGTTCGTCTACTTCTTCGGAGAGGGCACGGCGGACGGCGACGGCTCGATGCGCGACGTCCTCGGCGGGAAGGGGGCGAACCTGGCGGAGATGAGCCGGCTGGGGATTCCCGTCCCCCCGGGATTCACGATCTCGGCGCGGGTCTGCTCGCGCTACTTCGAGGCGGGAGGCCGTCTGCCCGAGGATCTCGAGCCCGAGTTGCGCGCCGCGGTCGGCCGGCTCGAGAGAGTGCGGGGCAAGCGCTTCGGGGACGAGCAGGACCCCCTGCTCGTGTCCGTGCGGTCCGGGGCGAAGTTCTCCATGCCGGGCATGATGGACACGATCCTCAACCTCGGCCTCAACGACCGCTCCGTCGAGGGCCTGGCGCGCGCAGCCGGAAACAGAAGGTTCGCCCTGGATGCGTACCGCCGCCTGATCCAGATGTACGGGAACGTCGTGCTGGGCATTCCGAAGGATGCGTTCGAGGACGTGCTCGAGGCGCTGAAGCGCAGGCGAGGCGTCGGGGAGGACACCGCTCTCGGGGCCCGGGACCTCGGCCAG
>JBBIHW010000196.1:0-3516 GCA_037446795.1 Acidobacteriota bacterium | reverse complement strand
CGGGGGCGCGGGCTTCCCGCAGGACCCGTGGGAGCAGCTGCTGGGAGCGATCGCCGCCGTCTTCGACAGCTGGAACAACGAGCGCGCGAGGATCTACCGGCGGCAGTACGGGATCCCCGACGAGCTGGGGACCGCGGTCAACGTTCAAGCCATGGTGTTCGGGAACCTGGGGGAGGACAGCGCCACCGGGGTCGCCTTCACCCGCGACCCGGCGACCGGCGAGGACCGTTTCTACGGGGAGTACCTGCTCAACGCGCAGGGCGAGGACGTCGTGGCCGGCATCCGCACCCCGTGGCCGCTGTCCCGGGAGCAGGCGGGCGGGGCCGACCACCGCTCCCTGGAGGAGCGGATGCCGGGCTGCTATCGGGAGCTGCTGGACATCCGCCGCCGGCTCGAGGAGCACTACAAGGACATGCAGGACATCGAGTTCACCATCGAGCGGGGCCGTCTCTACATGCTGCAGACGCGCACCGGGAAGCGAACCGGGCCCGCGGCCGTCCGCATCGCCTTCGACCTGTTCGAAACGCGGCGCATCGACGAGGACACCGTGGTCCGGCGCATCGAGCCCGACATGCTGACCCAGCTGCTGGCCCCGGTCTTCGACGAGCGCGAGAAAGCGCGGGCGGCCAGCGCGGGCCGGGTGCTCGCACGGGGGCTCGCGGCGGGGCCGGGGGCCGCCTCGGGAGCGATCGCGTTCACCGCCGCGCGCGCCGTGGAGTGGGCTCGCCGCGGCCGGCAGGTGTTGCTCGTCCGGGAGGAGACGAGCCCCGAGGACCTGGCCGGGATGGTGGCCGCGGCGGGCATCCTCACCTCCCGCGGGGGCATGACCTCCCACGCGGCGGTCGTCGCGCGCGGGATGGGAAAGCCGTGCATCGTCGGGGCGGAGACGCTCGAGGTGGACGCGACGGCGAAGCGCCTGCGCGCCGGGAAGGTGACGCTGCGGGAGGGAGACGATCTCTCCATGGACGGCGGCACCGGAGAGGTGATCCGCGGGCTGCTGCCCACCCGACCGAGCGAGATCCTGCAGGTTCTCGTCGAGCGCAGCCTCCCCGCGCACCGCTCGCCGCTCTACCAGCGGTTCGCCCGCCTCCTGGAGTGGGCGGACCGCCGACGGCGGCTCGGCGTGCGAGCCAACGCCGACACCCCGCGGGACGCCGCCGTCGCGCGGGCGTTCGGTGCCGAGGGGATCGGCCTGTGCCGCACCGAGCACATGTTCTTCGCCGAGAGCCGCATCGCGGCCGTCCGGCAGATGATCCTCGCCGACGACGAGAGGCAGCGGAGGCGCGCCCTCTCCAAGCTCCTGCCCATGCAGCGACGCGACTTCGAGGGGATCTTCGAGGTCATGGACGGGTTGCCCGTCACGATCCGGCTCCTCGACCCGCCGCTGCACGAGTTCCTCCCGACGGAGCCGGCGCAGTTCCGGTCCCTCGCGCGGGAGATGCGGCTGCCGGAGCGGATCTTGAGGGAGAAGGCGGGGCACCTTCGCGAGGTGAACCCCATGCTGGGTCACCGCGGGTGCCGGCTCGGACTGACCTACCCGGACATCTACGAGATGCAGGTGCGCGCCATCCTGGAGGCGGCCTCCGCCTGCGCGCGCCGGGGCGTCCGGGTGATCCCCGAGATCATGATCCCGCTGGTCGGGGCCGTGCGCGAGCTGACGGACCTGCGGGAGAGAATCGAGGCGGTCGCCCGCGAGGTGCAGCGGCGCAAGGGACCGAACGTGCCGTTCACCGTCGGCACGATGATCGAGGTGCCGCGGGCCTGCCTCGCCGCGGAGGAGCTCTCGCGCGCGGCCGACTTCTTCTCGTTCGGCACCAACGACCTCACGCAGATGACGTTCGGCTTCAGCCGCGACGACATCGCCAAGTTCCTCCCGCACTACCTGGAGCAGCGGATCCTCCCCCGCGATCCGTTCGAGGGGCTCGACGCGGCCGGCGTGGGACGGCTCGTGAGCATGGCGGTGGAGGAGGGCCGTCGCGGGAAGCCCGGCCTCAAGATCGGCGTGTGCGGCGAGCACGGTGCGGACCCCGCCTCCGTCGCCTTCTTCCACGGGACGGGGCTCGATTACGTCTCGTGCTCCCCGTACCGGGTCCCGGTGGCCCGCCTCGCGGCGGCGCAGGCCGCGATGGCCGGCGCGGGGAGCGGCACGGCCTGACCGCGGGGGCGCGCGACGCCGTGAAGATCCTGATCCTCTCCCGCAGGCGAGGCCTCTACGCCACGCGCCGGCTCGTCCAGGTGGCCGCCGAGGAGGGCCACGAGCCGGTGGTGGCGGACCCGATGGACTGCTGGCTCGTTTGCGGGAGCCCGGGGCTCGCGATCCACGCCGGTGCCGGCGGCAGCCCGCTCGCCCGGGTCCACGTCGCGATCCCCCGCATCGGGAGCTCGGTCACGGACTACGGCCTCGCCGTCGTCGCGCAGCTCGAGGAGATGGGCGTCCCGGTGGTGAACACGGCCCGGGCCATCGGCCGGGCGCGGGACAAGCTCCGCTGCCTGCAGCTTCTCGCCAGTCGCGGCGTTCCGGTACCGAGAACCGTCATGGCGCGCGGGACGGGAAGCCTCGACCACCTCCTCGATCTGGTCGGAGGCCCTCCCGTCGTGCTCAAGCTGCTGCGGGGCACGCAGGGGATCGGCGTGATGCTCGCGGAGACCGCCGAGTCCGTCGAGTCGGTCCTCCACACCCTCGGCTCGCTCGGCCAGAGCCTCCTCGTCCAGGAATTCGTCGCGGAAAGCCGCGGACGGGACCTCCGGGCGCTCGTCCTCGGCGACCGGGTCGTGGCGGCTGTTCGGAGAACCGCCAGGGACGGCGAGTTCCGTTCGAACATCCATCGCGGGGCGACCGCCGAGCTCGTGGATCTGCCCGAAGCCTACCGGCGCGTGGCCGTCGAGGCCGCCCGCATTCTGGGCCTTCGCGTCGCCGGCGTGGACATGCTCGAGTCGCTCGGGGGTCCCGTCGTGATCGAGGTCAATGCGTGCCCGGGGTTCGAGGGAATCGAGAAGGCGACGGGCGTGGACGTGGCGCGGGAAATCCTCCGCCACGCCGAGGCGTTCGCTCGCGCGCAGGCGGTGGACGGCCGGTTCGGGGCGTGCTGATTCGACGCCGGAGGGACCGGCGGACACCGACTTCTCCGGGCGCGGTCGCCGGAACCTTCTCCGGACGGACCGTCGCCTGGGGCTGCGCCGAGATTCCGCACAGATTCGACGGGATTCGACGGGTTGACGGTCCGGGAGGCGGTGGCTATATTTGGCGACTTTTCGGAGGCCACCCCTTCGTGCCCCCTGGTCTGCGGCGATGGTCCGGTCCCGAGGGCCGAGCCGGCCAGGAGGCGGCGGAGGATCCCATGAAAACGAGGACGGCGAAGGGGAAGGGCAAGGTCTCGAAGAAGAAGGCGGCGAGGCCGCCCCTCAAGAAGGCCCCCTCGCGCCCGCGGCGCAAGACGAAGCCCACCCCGCCGAGCGGACCCAAGGCGAGCCCGCCGGAGCCTCAACGCCCGGTCGCGGCGCCGCCCGCGCCTGCCG
>JBBIHW010000195.1:0-6251 GCA_037446795.1 Acidobacteriota bacterium | reverse complement strand
CCCACGCGTCGCTCCGCCGGATCCACGCCCGGGCCCACCACTGTGCCCCCGGCCCACGCGAGCCTGTTCACCGGGCTCGTGCCCAACCGCCACGGCGTGAGGAACAACGGGACCTACCGGCTGCCCGACGACATTCCGACGCTCGCGAGCCTGCTGGCCTCGGCCGGCTACGACACCGCGGCCGTGGTCGGCGCCGCGGTCCTGGACCGGCAGTACGGGCTCGCCCGTGGCTTCGCCCGCTACGACGACACGATGGAGAGGAGAGCCGAGCTGGAGATCGGCGAGCGGGACGCGGCATCGGTCACCGATGCGGCGCTCGCCGCGGCGGCCGCGCTGCGCCCTCCATTCCTGCTCTTCGTGCACTACTTCGACCCCCACGCACACTACCGGCCGCCGCCGCCCTTCTCGGGCGCGTTCCGGGACAGCCCCTACGACGGCGAGATCGCCTTCGTGGACCACGAGCTCGGCCGGCTCCGGAGAGGACTGGAGGCGCGAGGGATGCTGGAGGGCACCGTGGTCGTGGTCACCGCGGACCACGGGGAGGGTCTGGGCGAGCACGGCGAGGCGACCCACGGGTTGCTGCTCTACCAGTCCACGGTCCGGGTCCCGCTGATCCTCGTCGGCCGCGGTCGGGTTCCCGCGGGCACGCGCAGCCGAGCGTTCGCCCGTCTCACCGACGTGCTGCCGACGCTTCTCGATCTTGCGGGCGTGAGGGCGCCCGAGGGCCTCGATGGCCGGTCGCTGCTCGAGGCCACAAGGGGCGGACAGGCGGCCGATGGCGAAGGGGCGTGGCTCCTCCTGGAGACCGACTACGGGTACGACGCCTACGGGTGGGCGCCGCTGCGGGGCCTCACGGACGGGCGGACGAAATGGGTTCGCGCGCCGCGGGTGGAACTCTACGACCTCTCCACCGACCCGCACGAGGCGCGGAATCTCGCCGAGAAGCGTGCCGCCGAGGCCGCGCGGCTCGAGGGGACGTGGCGCGGGCTGTTCCGCCAGGACCGCCGCTCGCACCCCCCGCGGCCGGACAGCGACGCCGAGACGAGCGAGCGGTTGTCCCGGCTCGCGAGCCTCGGGTACGTGACCGCGCCCGCGCGTCCGGCCGCCGGGCGACAAACCCTGCCGGATCCCAAGGACGTCATCGGCACCCTGGACCAGATGGACGTGGCCCGCCGGTTGCTGCATGCCGGCGAGCCAGAAGCGGCCGCGGCGCTTCTCGAGGCGATCGCCGAGAAGACGCCCGGCAACCTCACGGCCCTGAGCCTCCTCGGCTCCGCCTACCTCAAGGCGCGGCGACCCGACCGCGCACTGCCTCCTTTGCGAAAGGCGGCGGCGCTCGCTCCGCACGACGCCGACATCCAGTTCAATCTGGGCCTGGCGCTTCTCGGGGCGAAGGAGATCGCGGGGGCCGAAGAGGCCTGGCGAGCGGCGCTGAGCCTCTCGCCCCGACACCTCGAGGCCTCCGTGAACCTGGCGGACCTGCTGCTTCAGCTCGGGCGGCCGGCCGAGGCGAGCGAGGCGGTCGGCGTCGCGCGGGCCCACGGTCTCGAGGGACCCCTCTTCGACTGGCTCGACGGGAGGGTCGCAGCCGCGACGGGCGACGCCTCGACGGCCCGGAAGGCCCTCCGCCGCGCTCTCTCGGGGGAGCTGCCGCCCGCCGCTGCCCGGCAGGCGCGCGAGCTGCTGTCCACCCTCACCCGAGGCCGCTGATCCTGATCTCGATCCGGGCCCGCGCGCCCCAAAAGAAAGAGGGGCGGGTCGCCCCGCCCCTCTCGGCGAACCCGAACGACGTCGGGATCAGTAGTACTTGTTGATGCGCTTCTGGACCTGCGAGGCCCCGCCCACGGTGGCGAAGTTGACGACCTTGGTGATTCCGTTGTAGGTCAACGTCGCGGTCATGTGGCCGGTCTCGAACTTGGCCAGGTAGTCCGCCCAGTTCCGGAAGCTCGACGCGAGCAACGGGTTCGTCAGATCCACCGTGGCCTTCCCGCCCTGCGGCGACAGGAACACCGGCACGTTGCCCCGGACGGGGACGGTGGCCGTCACGCCCGCATTGTTGTCCACGGCGATGGTGAAGTTCTTCGCGCTCATGTCGTAGAAGAGCCCCTCCATCCCCATGCTGGTGCCGAGGCGGCCCATGTTCATGAACTCGATCTTCTCGGCCGTCGTGAGACGGTCGCGGCCGCACTCACCGTAGTAGCGGGTGTAGTAGCAGATGAGGTAGTAGAGATGGTCGCCCTGGCACGGGATGTTCCACCGGCCGTCGAAGGCACAGCTCCCGTTGCCGCCCGGAGGATCGTTCGCCGCCCACGCGGCGCAGCCGCCCCAGTCCGGGTTGCAATACATGTCATTGTGGAACACGTCGGTGGGAATCGCGGTCGGACCCTGGAAGACGGTCACGATGCTGCGATCGCCGCCCGCGGTCTGATCCACGAACCACGTATGCGCGAACCACCCTGCACCCAAGTTAACCGCGGTCTGGAACGGGTCGATCACGTGGGCCTTGCTCTGCGTGTTGATCGGTCCGCCCGACCCCGGCGGGTACGCGTCGGTGATGTCCGCGTAGTCCGTCAAGGCACAGCCGGTGCCCGCCACCAGCAGGAGGCAACAGACTGCGTACAGAGCCTTCTTCATTACCTGACTCCTTTCGAAAGGATCCAAGCCAAACGACAAACCCCTACCAGCACTGTCTGAGTCCTGTCCCTGTTCCCTTCCGTTTGATCCCCCCTTTCCTGCCCTCTCGCCCCGCCACCAGGCCTCACCTCTGGAGCTCCGGAGCGCGGGCCGAACCTTCTTGGCGCCATGGATATACGAAGAGGGCCGCGGCAGGGCAAAGCCAAAGAAGTGACGGAAACTTGCTTTTTGTGGTCTGGTTTTGCAGCCGGAAGCGCGCGCCCCGCGCTAATTGGAAAGAAGGATCGAGCCGTCCGGGTTGGTCTCGAGCCTGATCGGTGTTCTGGCGGCGGCCGACACCGGCGCCGGTCTGCGGCGGCCCTTCAACCGCCTTTCGACCCTCTGCACGTACTCCCGAGTCTCGCGGTAGGCGGGGATTCCCCCGTACCGCCGGACGGCCCCCGAGCCGGCGTTGTACGCCGCGAGGGCGAGGGTGAGGTCCCCGCCGAACTCCTCGAGGAGATCCTTGAGGTGGAACGCCCCGGCCCGGAGGCTCTGGTACGGGTCGTGCGGGTCCGTCACACCGTACCGGCGAGCCGTGGCGGGCATGAGCTGCATGATCCCCCGCGCGCCCTTGGGAGAGACGGCGCGCGGTTCGAAACCGCTTTCGACGAGGGCGACCGCCTTGATGAGCGATGCGTCCACGCCCGACTCGACGGCGACGCGCTCGATGAAGCGATCGTACGGGGTCTCGGGCAGGCGGAGGCCGCGCGTCCTGGACGCGGCTGCGAGTCCGGGGACCGGCCTGGCGTCGGGACGGCTCGGCGTGTTCGTGAAGACGACCCTGCCGGACTGGACATAATAAAGGATCTCTTCCGACCGGAGGGGATCCGCGCAGAAGCTCGCAACCAGAGGCGCCAGGAGAAGGGCTAGACGGAGGCAGCCACCCTGCGGGCCACGGCCTCGAGGGCCGCCTCGAGCGCTTCGTCCAGGCGGGAGGGGTCCCTGCCCCCGGCCTCCGCCAGATCCGGCTTGCCGCCGCCACCGCCCCCGACGATCCCTGCAAGTTCGCGTACCAGCTCTCCCGCGGGGACGCGCCCCTGAAGGTCCTCGGTCACGGCCACGAGCAGCGACGCCTTCGGCCCCTCCCTCCGGCCGAGGATGACCACGCCAGAACGTAGTTTCCGGCGCAGGGCATCGGCAAGCTCGCGGGTCTCCTGCGGGTCGAGGCCATCGGCCCGACCGGAAAGAACTTTCACTCCCTCAATGACTTGCGCCGACTCCGCCCTCTCGTAGAGAGCCTCCTTCACCGAGCGCGCGCGCTCGCGCTGGAGCTGCCGCTCCAGCGCCCGAAGCCGGGCCAGGCGGCGCTCGACCTCGGCCACGAGATCCTCGCGCGGGACCGCCAGCAGGGACTCGAGCGACCGGACGATCTCCGCGGTCTGCCGGAACCGCTCGAGGGAACCCTCCCCCGTGATCGCCTCGACCCGACGCGTGCCCGATGCGACCCCCCGCTCCTGGACGAGCTTGAAGAGGCCGATCTCGCCCGTCCGCTCGCAGTGCGTCCCGCCGCACAGCTCCCTCGAGAAATCGCCGATCGAGACGACGCGAACCCGGTCGCCGTACTTCTCGCCGAACAGCGCCACGGCCCCGGTGCGCAGCGCGTCGTCGAGGCCCATCTCCTCGGCGAGCACCGGCTCGTCCCCCAGGATCTTCTCGTTCACGAGCTCCTCGATGTCGGCGAGCGTGCGGTCGGCGAGGCCCGCGAAGTGGCTGAAGTCGAAACGGAGCCGGTCGGGAGCGACGAGCGAGCCCGCCTGCTTCACGTGGGGGCCGACGATCTCGCGCAGCGCCGCGTGGAGGAGATGGGTCGCCGTGTGGTTGCGCCGGATCGAGTCCCTCCGGTCCCGGTCCACCTCGGCTCGGACGAGCTGATTCACCTCGAGCTCCCCCTCCTCCACGAGGACGCGGTGCTCGATGCCGAGGGGGCCCCTCACGGTGTCCACGACGCGCCCCCGGAAGTTCCGCCCGATCAGAATGCCCGTGTCCCCGACCTGGCCGCCGGCCTCCGCATAGAAGGGCGTCGTATCGAGATGGACGGCGACCTCCTTCCCCTTCGTCACGGGCAACGGAGGCTCGTCGCCGACCCCGACCGCGCGCGCGGCGACGACCCTGGCGCCATCCACCTGGAGCGTCCGGTGCCCGACGAACTCCGTCGGAACCACGCGGCCCCCGCCCTCGCCCGCCGGGCCCCGCCCGCCCTTCCAGGATGCGCGTGCCCTCTCGCGCTGCTTCGCCAGTTCCTCCTCGAACCCCTCGAGATCGAGCTCCACGCCCCGCTCCGCGGCGACATCCCGGGCCAGATCCAGCGGCAGCCCGAACGTGTCGTAGAGCCGGAACAGCTCGCCGCCCGGAACGACCTTCGGGCCCGCCAGCTTGCCGATCGCCTCCTCCAGCAGGTCGAGCCCCGTGGACACCGTCGCGGCGAACCGCTCCTCCTCGCGCCGGCAGATCTCGAGGATCGCTGCGCGCGAGGCGACGAGTTCCGGATAGACCTCCCCGAGGCCGTGGACGACGGCGGGCACGACCCGGTCGAGGAAGCTTCCACGGATCCCGAGCTTCCTGCCGTGGAGGATGGCGCGCCGGAGGATCCGCCGCAGCACGTAGCCGCGCTTGTCGTTGGCCGGAACGACCCCGTCCGCGACGAGGAAGGCCACGGCGCGGGCGTGATCCGCGATGACCCGGAGCGAGACGTCCGCCTCGGGACGCTCCCCGTAGCGGGCCCCGGCGACCTCCGAGGCCGCCTCGAGGATCGGCAGGAACAGGTCCGTGTCGTAATTGCTGCGCTTGCCCTGCAGGACGGCGGTGATCCGCTCGAGGCCCATCCCCGTGTCAATGCAGGGCGCGGGCAGGGGCTCGAGGCGCCCGTCCCCCCGCTGGTCGAACTGCATGAAGACCAGGTTCCAGATCTCGACGTAGCGTCGCTCGTCGGTGGCCGGCGTGGACTCGCCGCGGGCCGAGGCCAGGTCCTCTCCGAGGTCGTAGTGGATCTCGCTCGACGGGCCGCAGGGGCCGGTGTCGCCCATCCTCCAGAAGTTGTCCTCCTCTCCGAGGCGGAGGATCCGCTCCGGGGGAAGCCCCGCCACCTCGCGCCACAGGCGCTCCGCCTCCTCGTCGGCCGGCGCGGCGGCGGAGCCGCCGAACACCGTCACCCACAGCCGGTCCGGCGGAAGGCCCAGCCGGCCCGCCACCAGCTCCCACGCCCAGCCGATCGCCTCCCGCTTGAAGTAGTCGCCGAACGAGAAGTTGCCGAGCATCTCGAAGAAGGTGTGGTGGCGCGGCGTGCGGCCCACCTGCTCCAGGTCGTTGTGCTTTCCCGACACGCGAAGGCACTTCTGCACGGACGCCGCGCGGGGGGCCTCGGGGCGCCGCCGGCCCGTGAAGGCGTCCTTGAACTGGTTCATCCCCGCGTTCGCGAACAGCAGCGTCGGGTCGTCGGGCAGGACGAGGGGGGAGCTGGGGATGATGCGATGCCCGCGTTCGGCGAAGAAGTCCAGGAACAGGCGGCGGACCTCACGGGACGTCATCGGTGCCCTCGTCGCGCAGGCCCGCCTCGGCCCGGTGGCCCGCGAGCGCGG
>JBBIHW010000194.1:0-6259 GCA_037446795.1 Acidobacteriota bacterium | reverse complement strand
GCCTTCACCCTTCTCGCCGCGGCCCTTCCCCTGCAGCGGCACGCGAGGCTGCTGGACCTCCCGGCCGTCCCCCCTCGCTACGACCGGGAACATCGCTCGCTCGCCGACCGCGGGATCACCCAGCACCTGTTCACCGAGCTCGGCGATCCCTCCCGCGGGACGCGCATCCTCGAGACCAGATGGAGCGCGTTCTCCCGCACCGACCTCGTCGAGACCCGCACGGAGGTCGGCGACCTCGACTACCGCCTCGTCTACACCGACGGGACATCGCCGACCCCGATGATCCGCTGGAACGGCGACCCCCGCTCGCTCGGTCCCGTGGCGCAGAGCTTCCCGCTGTGCGACTGGGCGTTCGCCGTCGCGCCGCTGCGGGACCGCGAGCAGGGCGAGGGCGCGGTGCTGTCCATCGGGCCCGGCGGCGGGCTCGACGCGCTGCTCGCCCTCCGCCACGCAGCGGCGCGATTCGAAGGGGCGGAGATCGATCCCTCGATCCCCGCGCTCGTGCGCGACCACGGAGACTTCAACGGCGCCTTGTACGACCGGCCCCATGTCCACGTGGTCGTGGCCGACGGCCGGGCCTACGCGCGGGAGAAGGCGGCGCGCGGCGAGCGGTACGCGCTGATCTTCTCCGCCCTGACGAAGACGACGGCCACCGGCTCCGGGGGGATGCTCGTCGAGTCGTACGTCCACACGGTGGAGGCCGCCCGGGACTACCTCGAGGCGCTGGAGGAGACGGGGCTGTTCGTGTGGGTCGTGGACCACGAGCTGCTCGCCGCACGCTTCTTCGCCACGGCGCTCGCGGCACTCGGCCGGGAGGGGCTCGAGCCCGCGGCGGCCTGCCGCCGCCTGGCCGTGCTGGCCGATCCCGCGACGAAGGGCCCCTACAAGTTCGCGCTGGCGGTCTTCCGGTCGGCGCCGCCCTCGGAGCGGACTCGAGCGATGGAGGAGGCCGCGGCCCAGCGGGGGTTGTCGGTCCTGTGGCTTCCCGGTAGCGCGCGAGGCGCACGCCTGTTCCGCGACGTCGCCGAGGGGCGCCTGGGCCTCGACGGCTTCGTCCGCCACTTCCGGAACGCCGAGCTCGGAGGCGCGGACGTGTCGCCCTGCTCGGACGACCGGCCGTTCGTGCTGAGCTCGCGGCCGGGCCTCCCTCCCGTCTTCCCCCAGCTCGCCGGCCTGGCCTTGGCGCTCGCCGCCGGATTCGTGGGGCTCGCCTGGCGCTGGGGCGGCGCCGACCGCATGCGGGGATCGGACCTCCGCTTCCTGGTCTACTTCCTCGCGCTCGGCGTCGGCTTCATGCTCGTCGAGATCCCGACCGCGCAGAAACTCATCCTGCCCCTGGGCTATCCCACCCTCGCCCTGGCCGTGATCCTGTTCTCGCTGCTGCTCGGCGGCGGCCTCGGCAGCTTCTACTCGCAGCGCTTCGAGGGCGACCGCCTGCGCCGGTGGGCCGTGATCGCGACGACGGCCGTGACGCTGCTCGTGTTCGGCTACCGGCCCGTTCTCGACCGGCTGCACGACGGGCTCGTCGGGACGGGGGTGTGGACCCGCTCCCTCGCCGCCTCGGCGCTGCTGCTCCCGCTCGGCTTTTTTCTCGGCAGCCCGTTCCCATCGGGCCTGCGCCTGTTCGCGGCCTCGCGCCCGCGGCAGGTCCCGCTCGCGTGGGGGCTGAACGGGGTGGCCTCGGTCGTCGGCTCGCTCGCGGCCGCCACGGGAGGCAAGCTGTTCGGCTTCGACGCGGTGCTCGCCGCCGGCGCGGTCCTCTACGCGTTCGCTTCGCTCCTGCTCGTGATCGGGGTGCCCCGGCGGCGGGGCGACGGACGCACCGGGGCGCCGTCCCGTCCGAGCGAAGGGGATGGCGAGCCGTGCGGGATTCGAACCCGCGACCCTCAGCTTAAAAGGCTGGTGCTCTACCGGCTGAGCTAACGGCCCGGGCAGAGAATAGCACCGTCGCCCATGCCGCGTCGGTCACAACTCGCGAAGCGCCGACGCGACCGGCAGCCTCGCCGCCCGCACCGCCGGGAAGATGCCGCCCACGAGCCCGATCAGGACCGCGTAGACGGTTCCCTGGGCGAGAAGCCCCGGCGTCACGCGGAAGGAGAACGCGACCATGCTGAAGGTCTGCCAGTTGAGCGTGGAGGTGCGGTAGCCGTCGAAGGCGAGCCAGGTGAGCGCGCCGCCGGCGAGCCCGCCGGCGAGGCCGAGGAGCGCAGCCTCCGCGACAACCGACGCGACCACGGCCCCGCCGCGGAAGCCGAGCGCCCTGAAGGTGGCGATCTCGCGCGTCCGGGAAGCGACCGCCGAGTACATGGTGTTCAGCGCGCCGAAGATCGCCCCGATGCCCATGAGGAGCGCGATCGGGTAGCCGAGGTACCGGACGATCTGCGTCAGCACCCTCGACTTCTCCGCGTAGTAGTCCGACTCTCGGACAACCTTGACGTTCAGGCGCGGATTCGTCGTGAGCGAGTCCTTGAACGCCTCGTACGCCCCGGGGGAGGCGAGCTTCACGAACACCGATTGCACGGTGTCTCCGCGCCGGTAGGCGGGCGCCAGGACCGCCCGATCGCACCAGATCTCGGAGTCCGCGACCGTCCCCCCCGCATCGAAGACGCCTACGATGCGCCACTCGTGCTTGCCGCGCTCGAGGATCGAGCCGATCTCGAGCCCGGCGAACTGGTCGGCCGCCCCGCGTCCCACGACGACCTCGTTGCTGCCGGGCACGAAGTTGCGACCCTCGACGATCCTCACGTTGCTTCGGACCCTGAACGCCTCGGGCGGCACGCCCCGCAGCGGCACGTTCGCGTCGGTGCCCGTGGAGCGCTTGGGGACGTCCACGATGACGAACAGCTCCGCCGAGACCGCGGGACCTCGGTCATCCCGGAGGACCCCCGGGGCGTCCTGGATGACGCGCACGCTCTCGCGATCGAGAATGCTGCTCATCTCGTCGTCGGCGCCGCTGCGGAGCACCAGGACGCGATCCGGGGCTCCCGTCGAGGCGAGGGTGGCGCGGAATCCCTCTCCGATGGACAGGACCGCGAGGAAGACCGTCACGACGCCCGCGACGCCGATGACGGTGACGAGGGCCGCGCCCCAGCGCTGCCCGATGCTGCGGAGGCTCACGGCCGTGACGGCGATGGCCTGCGAGACCGGTCCCACGGTTCACGCCCTCCGCAGCGCGTCCACGATCCGGAGGCGCATCGCCTGCGAGGCCGGGACCACCCCTGCCAGGACGCCCAGCACGACGGCGAGGACGACGCCCGCCCCGAGCCACGGCAGCGGGACGAAGAAGATCGGCAGCAGACCGCCCGTCGGGTCTCCGAGCCGGGCCAGCTGCCAGCCCAGGGCGAGCCCGAGCCCGCCTCCCACGCCCGCCAGCAGCAGGGACTCGACCAGGACCAGCGCGAGCACGAGGCCGTTCGAGTAGCCGAGGGTCTTCAGGACCGCGAGCTCGCAGACCCGCTCCCGGACCGACTGCGCCATCGTGTTCCCGGCGACCAGCAGGATCATGAAGAAGACCCCCGCCACGACCGCGCTGATGATCGCGCCCACGTTCCCCACCTGGTTCGCGAAGCTCTGGATGAACGCCTTCTCCGGCTCGGTCTTGGTCTCGTACTCGGAGTTGGCGAAGGTCGCGTCGAGAGCCGCGGCGATCTCCGCCGCCCGGTCCGGGTCCGAGATGCGGACCAGGTACCAGCCCACGAGCCCCTGGCCGAAGCGGCGCATCTCGTCGAAGTAGTCGTAGCGGAAGAAGAAGTTGGTCGTGTCGGTCCCCTTCTCCTTCCCGTCGTACACGCCGACGAGGTTGAACTCCCAGGTGTCCCCCCCTGTCTTCGGCCGCCAGATCGTCCCCTGGATCGGGATCCGGTCTCCGATCTTCCATCCGTAGCGGTCCACCAGGTAGCGGCCCGCGATGGCGCCCGTGCGCTCGGAAAGCCATGCCTTCTTCTGCTCGTCGGGCAGGAGGAACTCGGGGTACATCCTCAGCATCCGCTCGGGATCGCACGGCATCTGTGCGAAGAAGTTCTTCGGGTCCTGGTAGATCCCCCCGAACCAGGTGAAGTGGGAGACGTCCTTCACCCCGGGCACCGCAGCGATCCGTTCGAGGTAGCTGATGGGGAGCATCTGGATGAGGGAGACCTTGTGGCGCAGGACGAGCCGGTCCTGTCCGGCCAGCTCGATCCCCATGGTGAACGCCTGGCGGATCGCGCCCAGGTAGGCGAACAGGAGGAACGCGACGAGGACGGAAAGGAGGGTGAAGACCGTCCGCGCCTTCTTCCGCGCCAGGTTCCTCCAGACCAGGTGCAGGAACCTCATGCGATCGGCCGGTCGGACAGCGTGCCCTTGTCCAGATAGAGGATCCTGCGGGCGCGGGCGGCCGCGTGCGGGTCGTGGGTGACCATCACCACGGTCTTGTCGTGGTCGCGGTTGAGCGTCTGGAGCAAGTCGAGGATCTCGTCGCCCGACTTCCGGTCGAGGTCGCCCGTGGGCTCGTCGCACAGGAGAATCGTGGGGTCGGTGACGATGGCCCGGGCGATGCCGACGCGCTGCTCCTGGCCGCCGGACAGCTGCCGCGGGTAGTGCCCCGTGCGATCGGCGAGCCCCACGATGTCCAGCGCGAGCGCCACGCGCTTCCTTCGCTCCGCGCGGGACAGGGGCGCGAGCAGCAGCGGCAGCTCCACGTTCCGCTCGGCCGTCAGGACGGGCAAGAGGTTGTAGACCTGGAAGACGAAGCCCACGTGCCGCGCGCGCCACCGGGCGAGTCTTCCCTCGGGCAGCCGGTCGATGCGCTCGCCGGCGACCTCGACCTCGCCGCGGGTCGGCCGGTCGAGCCCGCCGAGCAGGTTGAGAAGGGTGGTCTTGCCGGAGCCGGACGGACCCATGAGGGCGAGGAAGTCTCCCCGGGGGACCTCGAGGCTCACGCCCTGGAGGACGTCAATCCGCTCGGCGCCCCGCCGGTACTCCTTGTGGACGTCGCGGACCCGCACGAGGACCCGGTCCTGCACGAGGAAACCCTCCGGACCTCGGACGAACCCGAGATTCTAGCGCGGGACGACGCGGTCGCCTCCGGCGAGGTCGGCCGGTCCCTCGACGACGACGACCTCCCCGGCCCCGAGCCCCGCGAGGATGTCCACCTCCTCCCCGCTCACCGCACCGGTCCGCACCGCGCGGCGCTCGACGCGGTCTCCGCGAACCACGAAGACGACGTCGCGGTCCCCGTCCTTGCGAAGCGCCGCCTTCGGCACCACGACCCTCGGCCCGGCGGCCTCGGTCGCCTCGCCGAGGAAGCTCACCTTGACGCCCATGTCGGGGAGGATCCGCGGGTCGAGGCGGTCGAAGCCGATCCGCACGAGGACGGTGGCCTTCTGCCGATCGGCGGCGGGGACGAGGGTGATGACGCGGGCCGGGATGCGCCAGTCCGGATACGCGTCGAGGATGGCCTCCACCTCCTGGCCGGGCTTCACCCGGTGGATGTAGCTCTCGTTGACGTCCACCTCGATCTCGAGCGAGTCCATGTCCACGATGGTGCAGATGCCGGTTCGCGTGAAGCCGCCCCCGGCCGACACCGGGGAGACCATCTCGCCGGGCTGCGCGTCCTTCGAAATCGCCACCCCGGAGAACGGGGCTCGGATGATCGTATCCGCCAGCTCGGTCCGCCGCAGCGCCACGACGCGCTCGGCCACGAGGGCGCGCTCGCGGTCCGCGGCGAGGCGGGCCTCGAGGGAGTCCGCCTCGGCCTCCGCCCGATCGAGCTCGGCCTGGCCCACCACTCCCTCCCCGGCGAGCGACCGGGTGCGAGCGAGGGTGAGCCGGGCGAGCCCGAGGCTCGCCTCGGTCTCGCGAAGCGCCTGTCGCGCGAGGGCCAGCTCCGCTTCCGCCACGGCCAGGGCCGACTTCAACACCCCGTCGTCGAGCCGCGCGAGCACCTGTCCCTCGCCAACGGGCATCCCCTCCTCCACGAGGACCTCGGCGAGCTTGCCGGTGACCTTGGAGGAGACGGTCGCCCGGCGCCGCGCGGTCACGTAGCCCGACGCGTTGAGGACGGTCCCGCCCTTCGCCCCCGCGATCTCGCGAGCGGCCGCGGTGACGACCCTCGCCGCGCGGCTCGACGCCGCCCACCACGCGCCTGCGACAGCGAGGGCGAGGGCGGCGAGAGCGAGCGCGACCCACAGCCACGCCGGCCCTCGCGAGGGCCGCGGCTCGTCCCGCTCGATGCGCAGGCCGGCCAGCCGGTCGGTCGGCGTCGCCACGGTTCCCGTCCCCT
>JBBIHW010000193.1:0-6297 GCA_037446795.1 Acidobacteriota bacterium | reverse complement strand
GTTCCGGTCCGCATGCCGATTCGGTCGTCCGAATTGGAAGTAACAGGGCGGCGCTCGGATCCATCGCACTTCAGCACGCCCTTGCTCCCAGGCACGACGTCGACTCGAATTCTACGTTCCACCGCAGTCCAGTTCATTTTGGATCTCCCAAATAGCTTCGATGCGGCCTAACTATAACTCGACGGAACGGTGTATGGGAATACGCCGTTCCGTGTAATATGGGTGCGGCCTCCACGCCGAACCCACCGAATCACCAGCGGTCATCAGCGGTTCGATCCTCATGAACCACGGGTCCATCGTTGCGACCCGAGGAACCGTGTGGAGAACGTGGCACCACCCCCCTCCTTGTCCTCGATCCATCCGGCCCGCCAGCTCCCCCCGCACGGTACCCCCTCACAGCCGGTCGGCGGGGCTCAGGACCCCCCGGGCTCCCCGGTTCAGGACGTGAGTGTAGATCATCGTCGTGCTCACGTCTCTGTGGCCGAGCAACTCCTGGACGGTCCGGATGTCGTAGCCGTCCTCGAGCAGGTGGGTGGCGAAGGAGTGGCGCAGCGTGTGGCAGCTCGCCGGCTTGGAGATCCCGGCTTTGAGGACCGCCAGATGCACGGCCCGCTGCAGGACGGACTCGTGCAGGTGGTGCCGGCGGATCTCCCCGGTTTCCCTGTCGCGGTAGTGGCGGGTCGCCGGGAACACCCACTGCCACGCCCAAGTGCGACCGGCGTTGGGGTACTTGCGCCGGATCGCACCGGGAAGCTCGACCCAGCCGGCCCCCCGCTCGAGGTCCGCCTCGTGCTGGCGCCGCACGGCCTGCAGGTGACGCAGCAGGGGCTCCTTCACCGAGGCAGGCAACATCGTCACGCGGTCCTTGTCGCCCTTCCCCCCGCGAACGAGAATCTGGTTTCTCAGGAAGTCCACGTCCTTCACTCTCAGCCGCGCACACTCGAGAAGCCGCAGCCCCGCCCCGTAAAGCAAGCTCGCCATCAGCCACGGGACGCCGTCGAGCTGGCCGAGGACGGCCTTGACCTCCTCGCGGCTCAGGACGACGGGCATCCGCGCCGTTCTCTTCGCTCGAACGATGCCGTCGAGCCAGGCGAGCGGCCGGTTCAGTACGTCCTTGTACAAGAAGAGAATCGCGCTCAGGGCCTGGTTCTGGGTGGAGGCGCTGACATGCTGCCGGACGGCGAGGCTCGTGAGGAACGCCGAGACCTCGACCTCGCCCATTTCGAGAGGATGGCGCTTGCCATGGTGCAGGATGAAGCGGCGAATCCATAGGACGTACGCCTCCTCCGTACGGCGGCTGTAATGGCGGGTGCGGATCGCGGCCCGCACACGGTCGAGAAGCTTCGGGGGCTCCACGCGAGCGGGAGGTGTCTCGTAGACGGCCAGCGCAGGGGTGGGCCGACTCCTCGCGGATGCCAGCCCTTGCGAGGAACTCGCGGCCGGATCGGATCCGACGGCAACGCTCGGCATGTCCTGCCGCCTCGATGCGGAAGCGACGGAACCTGGCGAGAGTCTATCGAGCCCGCCGCGGGGGCGTCAAGACGCGACACGGGTGCGCCTCGATACCGCCCGGGGCCCCCTGCACGAGTCCAGGCCGATGCCGCCTGCGGGGGGGCATAGCGGAGCGTGCGTGTGCGCCGCCGTGGAGGCCTCGGTCGCGGAACCCCTCCCTACCGCACGAACACGCGATCGTAGAGGAGGCCGGCTGCGCCCCCGCCGGCGAGCGGGCCCAGCAGATAGATCCAGAAGTGCGACGCGTCGCCCATGACGAGCGCGGGCCCGAAGGTGCGGGCGGGGTTCATGCTCGCTCCGGTCAGGGCGCCTCCCATGAGGATGTCCATGGTGAGCACGAGGCCGATGGCGAGCCCGTAGGCGTTCCCGTTGCGGCCGGCGATCGCCGAGCCGAACACCGCCACGACGAGAAAGAACGTGAGCACGGCCTCGAGGGCGGCGGCCTTGAGGGGAGCGGAGGCCGTGAGGCTTCCGGTCGTTGCGCCGAGGTTGCCCTGCCGGCCCACCAGCCAGACGAGCACGAAGGCGGCGACGGCTGCGCCGAGAAACTGCACGATCCAGTAGTAGGCCGCCTTCGTCCAGCTCATGCGGCCGGCGAGTGCGACGCCGAACGTGACGGCGGGGTTCACGTGGGCCCCCGAGATCGGCCCCCAGGCGTACACGATCACGGCGAGAGCGACCCCGTGGGCGAGGGCGACCCCGACGATGCCGCCCCCGCTCGCCGAGGCGAGGGCGCCGGCTCCCGCACCGATGAAAACCAGCGTAAAGGTCCCGATCAGCTCGGCCAGCACCGGCTTCATGTCGTTCATGCTTCTTTTCCCTCCGAGGCGCCAGGCGCGCGAGGCCGCTGCGCCGCGGGCGACCTTAGCCTCCGCCGACCCGGAGAGTCAACGGAAACCGCGGCGCCGGAGCCTGCGTCGCGGAAAGGACCGCGTCGGTCCGCCTGCGCGCATGACGCCGCGTCCCGGCATCCGCTAGACTGGCGGTCTGCTCGCCGCCTCCGGACCGGCGCGGAACGTCGAAAGGAACTCCCATGAGGTTCGACAAGGCCTTCGTCCCCTATGGAGCCTACTGGAGCAGCCCCTTCTGCAAGTGGCAGGGGAGCTTCGCGCACCTGAACGCGATCTCCTTCGCTGCCGAGATCGGCCGCCGCGCCCTCGCCGAGCGGGAGATCCCGGTGTCGGCCTTCGAGGGGATCGCGCTCGGGATGACCGTGCCGCAGAAGCACGCCCTCTACGCGGGACCGTGGTTCGCGGCCCTCCTCGGAGCCGAGGCGCTCACGGGTCCCCTGGTCTCCCAGGCCTGCGCCACGGGTGCCCGCACGGTGGCCGCGGCGGCGGCCGAGGTGGAGGCGTCGGGCGAGCGGGCGCTGCTCGCGGTCACCGCGGACCGCTGCAGCAACGGCCCGCACGTCTACTACCCGAACCCGCTCGGCCCGGGCGGCACGGGCGACAAGGAGGACGTGGTCCTCGACAGCTTCGGTCACGATCCCTGGGCCCGCAACTCGATGCTGGAGACCGCGGAGAACGTCGCGGCCGCGGCGGGCATCTCGCGCGAGGAGCAGGACGAGATCGCCCTCGTCCGCTACCGCCAGTACCAGGAGGCGCTCGCGGGGGATCGAGCCTTCCAGCGCCGCTACATGACGCTCCCCGTGGAGGTCCGGGATCCTTCCGGAAAGAAGACGCTGTCCACGGTCGAGGGAGACGAGGGCGTCTTCCCGACGACCGCGGACGGGCTCCGGGCGCTCAAGCCGGTCCTCCCCAACGGCACGGTGACTTTCGGGAGCCAGACCCACCCGGCCGACGGCAACTGCGGGATCCTGATCGCCTCGCGCGACCGCGCGCGCGCGCTGTCGAGGGACCGCTCGGTCGAGGTCCGCATCGTCAGCTACGCCGAGGCCCGCGCCAGGAAGGGGTACATGGCGATGGCCACGGTCCCTGCCGCGCGGCGCGCGCTGGAGGCCGCGGGCATCGGCATCGCGGACGCCCGCGCCGTCAAGACCCACAACCCGTTCGCCGTGAACGACGCCTACTTCGCCCGCGAGATGGGCCTCGCCATCGAGGCCTTCAACAACTACGGCTCCTCCCTCGTCTACGGGCACCCGCAGGGCCCGACCGGAATGCGCTTGCTGATCGAGACGATCGAGGAGCTCGCGATCCGGGGGGGCGGCTACGGGCTGTTCGTGGGCTGCGCGGCGGGCGACAGCGCGGCCGCGGTCGTCGTGAGGGTCGGCTGAGGGCCCGCCCAGGCAGGTCTCACTCGAGCTCGACGAGCGGCTGGAAGGGCTCCTCGGGCGGGGGCTCGAGTTCCGGGTGGCTGGCGAGGATGCGGGCGCACGTGTTCCACCGCAGGATCGCGTCGTCGTTTCCCGGCGGTCTCACCGCCTCGGCCCGCTCGAAGCAGTCCATGGCCTGGAGGAACCACTCGTAGGCGGCGTAGCCCGAGCGCGGGCCCCCGGCGCGCATCTGCGCCTTCGCCCTCCTCTCGTGGACGATGCCCGAGTAGTACCACCGCTCGTAGTCCCCCTCGATGCGCTCCAGGACCTCGCGCGCCCGGGGGTAAGCGACCGAAAGGCGCTCCTCGAACTGGTCCGTCAGGGCGAGCAGCAGCGTGGCCAGAGCCTCCTGGTTGTCCGGATCGAGGGCGAGGACGTCGCGGCAGATGCTCTCGGCCTCGAGGGGCTCGTTGAGCAGCCGGTAGCGCGTCGCCTTCTCGAGGGCGGCCGGAATCGCATCCCTGTGGATCGGCTTCGGCTCGTACATGGCGGCTCCTCGCACCTACGGGAGGGACCACACGACCCATGCAGCCGCGACCGTCAGGACCGCGGCGCCCCCGTAACAGATCGTCGCGATCAGCCCGTAGAGGTGGTAGAGCTGCAGCCCGTCGTAGAGAGTGTACCGGAACCGGTGGGCCCAGTGGAACGCGGCGAGCCCAATGGCCGCGAACAGCGCGAACCTGGCGACGGGGTGGCCGGCCCGCCTCGCGAGATCGGCGTGGGCCGGGGGCTCGATCCAGCCGGCGGGAATCACGACGAGCAGCAACCCCGCGAGCGCCGGGAAGAACAGCGCCGCCACCGTCCCTCCCGAGCTGAACAGGCTCCAGAAGACGACGTCCTTCGAGTGCTTCATCCGCGGCCTCCGAGGAGCCACCACGCGGCGGCAACGCTCGCGAGCAGCCACGCCGCGTAGTGGCCCGCGACCACGACCCCGTCCGGGACCTTCCTGCCGCGGAGGCGGACGACGAGAGCCGTCGGGGCCAGGTGGAACCACGTCAGCGCATGGAAGACGACGGCGGCCAGCACGAGGGCGTGGAAGGCGACTGCGGCCGGTGCGGCCAGCCACTCGAGAAACGCGCGGTACGCCTCCTCGCCGCGGCCGAGCGTCCAGAGCAAGGCGGCGAGGCCGCCCGCCGTGTAGACGACGGCCAGACTCGTGAGCTCCCGTGCGATGAACCTGGTGTAGGAGAGCTTTCCGAGCCACCAGAAGATGGGAAACCGCTCCCGATGCACGATCGGCCCGCGCACGGCGCCCACGCCTCTCATGCTTCAGCTCTCCCCGCGCCACGGCAGGAGCACCGACCGCCACCAGTCCATCGCGGCCTCGACCTTGTACCGCTGGATCGCGCGGGCGGGGTCCACCTCCTTCGGGCAGACCACCGAGCACTCCCCCACGAACGTGCACGCCCAGATGCCGTCGGAGCGGGAAAGGACCTCCATGCGCTCCCGGGCCCCCTCGTCGCGGGAGTCGAGGTTGTAGCGCTGGGCGAGGGCGATCGCGGCCGGCCCGACGAAGTCGGGCTCGAGGGGGACGATCGGGCACGCCGCGTAGCACAGCAGGCAGTTGATGCACATGGCGAACGGCGCGTACTCCTCGAGCTCGGCCGGGGTCTGCAGGTGCTCCCCTTCGGACAGAGGCTTCGGGGATCGCCGGACGATCCACGGCTTGACCCTGCGGAGCTTGGACACGAAATCCTCGATGTCCACCACCAGGTCGCGGATCACGGGGAAACCCCGCAGCGGCTCGATCCGGGCCGGGCCCGGCAGCAGCCCCGTCACGGGCGTGGCGCAGGTCAGGCAGGGCTCGCCGTTGACCATCATGCCACAGCTCCCGCACACGCCCATCCGGCACGCCCAGCGGTGGGAGAGCGAGCCGTCGAGGCGGTCCTTGACGTAGTTGACCGCGTCGAGGACCATCCACTCCCTTCGCACGGGAACCTCGTAGCTCTGCCAGAAGGGCTCGGGCCCGCGCTCGGGAATGTAGCGGCGGACCTCGAGCCGCAGCGTCTCGCCCAAGGCCTCACCTCCCGTAGACGCGCTCGGCGGGCTTCCAGCGCGTGATCGTGACCGGCAGGTAGCCGACGCGGGGCGGCGCTCCCTCGACCCGGTAGGCGAGGGAGTGGGCGAGATAGCGCTCGTCGTCGCGCGCGGGATGGTCGGTCCGCTGGTGCGCCCCGCGGGACTCCTTCCTCTCGAGAGCCGACTGCACGATCGTCTCGGCGACGTCCAGCATGTTCTCGAGCTCGAGCCGCGCGACGAGCTCGGTGTTGAAGCTCCGCGTCGCGTCTTCGAGAACGAGGCGGGAGAGCCGGCCGCGCAGCTCCTGGATCGCGGCCGAGGCCCGCTCGAGGCCCGCCCGGTCGCGGAAGATCCCCGCCCCAGCCTCCATCGCCTCGTGCAGCGCCTTGCGGATCGCGGGGACCCGCTCGCCGCCGCCGCGGCTCGAGCCCGACAGCAGCGCGCCGAGCCGGTCCTCCTCGTCCGCGGCCTCGGCGAGCACCGCGCGCGAG
>JBBIHW010000192.1:0-6324 GCA_037446795.1 Acidobacteriota bacterium | reverse complement strand
CGTTGCGCCCGACGGCGGCGGCCTCGCCAATTTCAGGAACGGCGTGGTCGCCGCCGCCTCCCTGGCGTGGGCCGGCAGCCGCCGTGCTGCGGGCCCGGCCTGAGGCGGGGCCGGGACGCGGGACTCCGGAAGAGGCTCGCGGCGGCCCGATTGCCGACCGGGCGCCGATGAGCGACATTGGTTGCCCGCCCCGACCGAGGAGCCGCGCGCAGGTGACATCGCGCCCGTTGCGGACACGATCCGGCTCGACGCTGCTGGCCGCGGCGGTCGCGGCAGCGGCGGCGGCACCCGTGCCGGCGGGGACCCGCGAGGCGATGCTCGCCACCTACGTGCACGGCGTGACGGAGGAGATCGCCTCGCGCGAGGTCGGCCCGGGAGGAGTCCCCGACCTGCTCGCGTTGCTCCTGGAGCCGTCCTTTCCGCGGCGGGACAACGTGGTGGCCTTCCTCGCCTGCCTCGGCGGCCCGGGCTCGGTGGGGCCGTTGCGCCAGCTCCTCGAGGAGCCTCCCGCCGCGGCACTTCTCCCCGAGGAGGACCGCGCGCTGCTTCTCGCACCCGTCGCGCTGGGCCGGATCGCCTCCCGCGGGAGCCGGGAGGCGCTCGACGTCCTGCTCGAGGCGACGGGTCCCGGCGCCGATCGCGGGCTCTTCGCCCGGACCGCGGCTCGGGCCGGCCGGCCGGCCCTGCGGGACGACCTCCTCCGGATGGCCCTCGAGGGCCTCGCGGTGTCCCGCTCCGCCCGCGCTCGGGAACGCCTCCAGGAGATCCGGGGCGGCGAGGCTGCGCCCTGGTCCCGACGCGAGGACCTCCGGCACCAGGCCGCCCTCGCGCTCGCGGCGCTCGAGGGGCTGCGCTCTGCGGGCGGCGAGGCCCGGAGCACCGAAGCCACGATCCACTTCTCGGGCGGCAGCGGTCCCGGCGCCGATCCCCTCGCCGAGGGCGATCTCGACCCGAGCCCAACCGTTCACGGCGCGCCGCTCACCTTCGCCAATCACGTGGACCTCACGACCCCGATGACGGAGTCCCGCCTGGACACCGTGCTCTCGAGCGCCTCGCTGCGCGCAGGCCGAGACGACTACGCGGAAGACCTCGCGTGCTGTGCCACCGCGAGCCGCTCGGGGGCGGCGCGGGCGTTCGGGCAGGGTGGCGACGGGCTGGACGTGATCGACACCCGGGACGAGCTGGACGCGGTGCTGTTCGACCCCGCTGCCCGGTTCAAGATCGTGCGTCTCATCCGGTTCTGCGGGAGCCCGGCCGAGAACATCATCGGCTGCTCGCTGACGCCCGGAAACGGCGCTGCCGTCGTGCGCTTGACCAGCTCCGGGACGGAAGGGGTCCTGTGGATCCACGAGTACGGGCACAACACCGGGCTCTCCCACTCCCCCGACCCCCGGGCGATCATGCACGCGACGCTGTCCGGATCGAACGACGGCCTGTCCCCGGCCGAGTGCTCGCGGCTGCACGCGCCGAGCGCGAGCGCCGGGATCGTGCTCGTGGACGGGGGACCGTGCACCGACCTCGACGCCGACGCCGTCCAGGACGCGGTGGACAATTGCCCCGGGGTCGAGAACACCGACCAGGCGGATGCGGACGGCGACGGCTTCGGGGACGCGTGCGAGGGGCCCGACGCCGACGCGGACGGTGTGCCGGACGGCCTCGACAACTGCGCGCTGGTTCCGAACCCCGCCCAGGAGGACGCCGACCGGGACGGGGTCGGGGACGCCTGCGACTCGTGCACCGACGCGGATCGGGACGGCTACGGCCGCTCGGGGGAGTCGGCCTGCGCCTTCCCTCCTGCCGACTGCGACGACGGGAGCGCAGCGACCCACCCGGGCGCTCCGGACCTGTGCGACGGGGCGGACAACGACTGCGACGGGCCGGCCGACGAGGCCCGGTGCGAGGAGTTCGACGCGAACGGGGACGGGTTCGTGGACGGTGTCGAGCTGGCCTGGGTCGGCCGCGCCTTCGCCGTGTGCAGCTCCGATCCCGGCTCCGAGTGGTGGGCTGCGGTGGACTACACGGGCGACGGCTGCGTCGAGGGGGACGACCTGGCCACGCTCTCCGCGGTGTGGCGGTGTGCCATCCCCGGACCCGTCTGCCCTTGATGGGGGCTCGGACGTGCGCATCGCGAGGATCGCGACGCTGGCCGCCTGGCTCGCCGTGGGAGGCTGCGGCGGCGGAGGCGGGGGGCTTCAGGAGCGCTGCATCGGCTTCCTCGCCCAGGCCGATCCCGCCCCGGCGACCGCCGTCGCCCGGGAGGCGGCGGTCTCGACCTGCGGCCAGGTCGCGATCGTCATCGTGCTCACCGACGTGGCCGACGTGTTCGCGGTGGAGTTCACCGCCGCCTTCGACAGCAGGGTCGCCGCCTACGACGGCTACTCGCTCGCGGACTCCCACCTCGCCTCGGACGGCGCGCAGGTGCTGGTGCTCGAATCGAAGCAGCCCGGGGCCGTCAGTCTGGGCCTCGCGCGCACCAACCCGAGCGGCGGTGTGAGCTTCACGGGCAGCCGCGCGCTCGTCCGGCTCCTGTTCCGGCGCGCCGGGACCGCGGATGCGGGACCGCTCGCCTTCTCGTCCACCCGGATCCTCGGCAGCGAGCAGCCGCCCGTGGAGAAGCCGGGCATCGAGTGGATCGGGGGGACCTTCCAGGTCCGATGATGCGCCGCCGCCGCGCGCGCAGCTCGCGCCGGCGGGGGACGGCTTTCGTATTACGATCGGATCCGCCGGGAGGGCGGCCGATGGCCACCAGCAGGAAGGCGTCCCCGGGGCGTCCGAGGCGCGAGCGGCGGAAGGCCGCCGAGGCCGCGAGCCGCGGCCTCCAGGCCGCGCAGCTCTCCCAGGGCCCGCCCCCGCAGGAGGTCGCCGCCCTCGCCCGAGCGATCGAGTCCGACTCGGGCTCGGTCCTCGGCATCTACCGGGACCCGATCGGGGGGCACTGGCAGATCCTCGCGGGACTTCCCGTCGAAAAGGTCCAGGCCACGCCGTTCCAGCGCGACCTGTCGGAGACCCACGTGCGGCGGCTCGCCGACGTGATCCACCGGCTCGACCGCTTCCTCGATCCCATCATCGCGGTCCGCCGCGACGGCGGCGTCTACTGGACGCCCAACGGGCACCATCGCACGGCGGCGGCGCGCCAGCTCGGCGCCCGCTCGATCGTCGCCCTCGTCGTCCCCGAGGCGGAGCTGGCCTACCGCATCCTCGCCCTGAACACCGAAAAGGCCCACAACCTCCGGGAGAAGTCGCTCGAGGTGGTCCGCATGGCGCGCGCTCTCTCCGAGCTCGACCGCCGTCCCGAGAAGGACTTCGCCCTGGAGTTCGAGGAGCCCGCCTACATCACGCTCGGGCTGTGCTACGAGAAGCGGGGCCGCTTCTCGGGCGGAGCCTACAACCCAGTGCTCCGGCGGGTGGACGCGTTCCTCGACGAGCCGCTCCCGAAGGCTCTTGCGACCCGGCAGCGGCGCGCGGGCGACCTCCTCGCCCTGGACGACGCGGTCGCGACCGCGGTCGCCGAACTCAAGGAGCGCGGCTTCGAGAGCCCCTACCTCAAGGCGTTCGTCGTGGCGCGCGTCAACCCGATTCGTTTCCACAAGGGCGCGGCTGCCGGCTACGAGGAGACGATCGCGAAGATGCTCAGCGCGGCGAAGCGGTTCGACGCCTCGAAGGTCAGGGCGGAGCAGCTCGCGGCAGCGTCGGGTCCGCCGGAGGATTGATCCCCTCCGTCACCCCGGCGGAAGCCGGGGTCCAAGGCGGCGAAGACTGGATTCCGGCTTGCGCCGGAATGACGACCCGTGACCGTGTCGTCAGCTCGCGGGCGTGGGAGCCGGCTGGTAGGTGACCCGGATCCCGTCCCGGGTCCGCAGCTCCCGGAACGCCGCGAGGATGCGGCGAGTGATCGGCCCGGGCTTGCCGTCGCCGATCTTCCGGCCGTCCACGCTCACCACGGGCACGATCTCCGCTCCCGTACCGGTCAGGAAGCACTCGTCGGCGTTGTACAGATCGTGCGGGGCGAGCTTCGTCTCGTGGGCCGGGATCCCCGCCTCGGCCGCGAGGTCGAGGACCGCGCCCCTCGTCACCCCGTCGAGGGCCCCTTCGAGGGTGTCCGGCGTCTTGAGAGCGCCGTTCTTGACGATGAAGATGTTGTCCGCGGTGCACTCGGCCACCCGGCCCTGGTGGTTGAGCATGACCGCCTCGAGCACGCCCGCCCGCCGCGCCTCGATCTTGGCCAGGATGTTGTTCAGGTAGTTGAGCGACTTGATCCTGGGGTCGATGGACTGGACCGGGATCCGCCGGACGCTGGCCGTGATCAGGCCCACGCCCCTCTCGTACAGCTCCTCGGGGTAGAGCTTGATCGAGGCCACGATGATGGCCACCGTCGGCCTGCTGCAGTTGGCCGGGTCGATCCCGAGGTCGCCGTCGCCGCGGGAGACGACGAGGCGGACGTAGGCGTCGCGCTTGCCGTTGGCGGCGATCGTGTCCACGGTGGCCCGGATCATCTGCTCGCGGGTGAGCGGGATGTCGAGGGCGATGGTGCGCGCCGACTCGTACAGCCGCTCGATGTGCTCGCGCAGGCGGAACACGTTGCCGTCGTAGACCCGGATCCCCTCGAACACCCCGTCCCCGTACAGGAACCCGTGGTCGAAGACGGACACCCTGGCCTCCTCCCGAGGCACGAGCTTCCCGTCCAGGTAGATCAGCATCGAAGGCTCCTCCCCTCGCCGCGCGGCTCGCCGTGTCCTAGCCGGCCGCGGCCGTGCGGCGGGCCGAGGCGGCCCCCACAGCGGCCTCCCGGACCATGTCGAGGAAGGCGGCGTGAATCCCCGACTCCCCGGTGAGCTCCGGATGAAAGGTCAACGCGAGAATCCTCCCCTGCCGGACCGCGACGGGCTCGCCATCGAGCCGGGCGAGCACCTCGACGCCGGGACCGACCGCGCGGATGCGCGGCGCGCGGATGAAGACCGCGTGGACGCGGCCGCCGAGGGCGGGGGCCGCGAGCTCGGTCTCGAAGGAGTCCACCTGGCGCCCGTATGCGTTCCGCTCCACGACCGCGTCGAGGAGCCCGAGGCTCGGCTGCGAGGGGCTGCGGACCTCGCGGGCCAGGAGGATCGTCCCCGCGCAGGTGGCGAACAGCCCCCCGCCGGCCGCGTGAAAGCGCCGGAGCCCGTCGAACCACGGCTCGTCCTCCATGAGCCGCAGGAGCGTCGTGCTCTCCCCTCCCGGGAGCACGAGCGCGTCGAGCCCGCCGAGCTCCTCGAGCCGGCGCACGTGCCGCACCTCGGCCCCCGCGCGCTCGAGGGCCTGGCCGTGCGCCTCGAAGTCCCCCTGAAGGGCCAGCACACCGATCCCGCGCATCACCACCCCCGCGTCTGCAGCAGCTCCGCCTGCGACAGCTTCGAGGTGTCCAGGCCGTGCATCGGCTCGCCGAGCCCCTTGGACGCCTCCGCCACGATCCTGGGGTCGTTGTGGTGGGTCGTGGCGCGGACGATGGCGCGGGCCCGCTTGGCCGGGTCGGCCGACTTGAAGATCCCGCTGCCGACGAAGACGGCCTCGGCGCCGAGCTGCATGAGGAGGGCCGCATCGGCCGGCGTGGCGATCCCGCCCGCCGCGAAGTTCGGGACGGGGAGCTTCCCCTCGGCGGCGACGAGCCGGACGAGCTCGTAGGGGGCGGAAAGCCGCTTCGCCTCCGCCATGAGCTCCTCCGGCCGGAGGGCGGCGAGGCGCCGGATGCCTCCCTCCACGGCGCGCATGTGCCGGACCGCCTCGACGATGTTCCCCGTGCCGGCCTCCCCCTTCGTCCGGAGCAGGGCTGCTCCCTCGCCGATGCGGCGGAGCGCCTCGCCCAGGTCCCGGCAGCCGCACACGAACGGCACGCGGAAGGCGAGCTTGTCAATGTGGTGCTCTTCGTCGGCGGGCGTGAGGACCTCGCTCTCGTCGATGTAGTCCACGCCGATGGCCTCGAGCACCTGGGCCTCGGCGAAGTGGCCGATCCGGCACTTGGCCATGACCGGGATCGACACCGCCTCCATGATCTTCTCGACGATGGCCGGATCCGTCATGCGGGCCACGCCGCCCTCCTTGCGGATGTCCGCCGGAACGCGCTCGAGGGCCATGACCGCCACCGCCCCCGCATCCTCCGCGATGCGGGCCTGGGTCTCGTCGGTGACGTCCATGATGACGCCGCCCTTGAGCATCTCGGCGAGGCCCGTCTTCAATCTCAAGGTGCCCTTGCTGACCGCCTCCATCGCTCCCTCCCCGAAGCCGTCCCCGCTACAGGATCGGCACGGCCTCGTCGGCGGCCCGCGCGAGCCGGCCCTCGCGTCCCGGCCA